>WGBH01000239.1 GCA_015494435.1 Thiotrichaceae bacterium
ATGTGACGGTATTAATGACGGTATTGTAAAAATACGAAAAGGACGACACCATCATGCTCACAATCTTTGCTGAACGGGGTTACGAAACCCATCTGGCAAAGAAAAAACTAAGGCTTTCACTCCTTTTTCTAGCTTCCTTGAATAATAAACTATCGTGGTAAATCAGTGCTTCCCATTAAGTAAGCGTCAACAGCGTGGGCGCATTGACGACCTTCTCGGATTGCCCAAACGACTAGCGATTGACCACGACGCATATCACCTGCTGAGAATACTTTATCGATAGAGGTATAGTAGGCTTTATTGCCTTCTGTATTTCCTTTTACATTGCCACGGCTATCAAAATCAACGCCTAATTCTTTTAACATGCCTTCTTGTACGGGGTGTAAAAAACCCATTGCTAAGGTGGCGATATCAGCGGGCAATTCAAATTCTGAGCCTTCGATTTCGTTCATTTTCCAGTTGTTATTAGCATCTTTTGTCCATTCAACTTTAGCGCATTTGATCGCTGTGAGTTTGCCTTCGTGACCTATAAATTCTTTAGTAACGACTGAGAATAGACGTTCACAGCCTTCTTCTTGTGAAGTGGAGGTACGCATTTTATTCGCCCAGTCTGGCCAGGTGAGGTCTTTATTTTCTTTTTCTGGTGGAGCAGGCATAATTTCTAATTGGGTAATGGATGTTGCACCTTGGCGAACGGAGGTTCCGATACAGTCTGAGCCTGTGTCGCCGCCACCAATAACAACCATCTGCTTTCCTTGAGCGGAGATAATATTTTCTTTCCCATGCACACCTTGTACTGCTTTAGTATTTGCCTTTAGAAAATCCATAGCAAAATGCACACCGTCCAGATCCCGTCCAGCAATGGGTAAATCACGCGGTTGTTCTGAGCCACCTGTTAGAATGACCGCATCATAGTCTTGTACTAATTGCTTTGCGGGTAGATCAACGCCAATATGGGTATTGGTTTTAAACTCTACTCCTTCAGCCGCCATCTGTTCCATACGACGATCAATGAGTTTTTTATCTAATTTAAAATCGGGAATACCAAAACGGGTTAAGCCACCGATACGTTGTTCTTTTTCAAATAAAACGACTTGATGTCCTACTCGTGCTAATTGTTGTGCGGCCGCCATTCCTGCTGGACCTGAACCAACAATAGCAATGCGCTTGCCTGTTTTTTTGCTGGCAATTTGTGGGGTAATCCAACCTTCTGCAAAACCTTTGTCTACAATCGCGCATTCTATGGTTTTAATTGTGACGGGTTCATCATCAATATTTAAAGTACAAGATTCTTGGCAAGGTGCTGGACAAATTTTTCCTGTGATTTCAGGAAAATTATTAGTGGAATGCAAAACCTCTAATGCTCCTTGCCAATCATCTTGATAAACCAAATCATTCCAGTCAGGAATAAGATTGTTGACGGGACATCCTTGATGACAAAAAGGAATGCCACAATCCATACAACGAGCTGATTGCTGTGTCATTTCCGCATCGGATAATGGAATCACAAACTCATTAAAATGTACTATTCGTTCCTCAATATTTCCATAAGAACGATCTTTACGTGCGTATTCTTTAAATCCTGTTGGCTTACCCATAATATTTTAACGTCTCTCTTTGCTATTATTTTTTCATATTTTCTAATGCGCGTTTATAATCCACTGGCATTACTTTTATAAATTTAGGCAAATAATCCTCCCAATTTTCCAAAATTTCTTTAGCACGTTCTGAATGAGTATAGTGTTGATGGTCGGCAATAATACCTTTTAAGCGTGTTTCATCAGCAGAGGTTAAGTCGCTCAGGTCTGCATTCGCACTATCGGGTTTTATGGTTTCTAACTCGACCATTTCCATATTGCAACGAAGAGAAAAATCACCTTTTTCATCCAGCACATACGCCATACCACCTGACATACCTGCAGCAAAGTTACTGCCTGTTTCGCCTAAGACAGTCACAATTCCGCCTGTCATATATTCACAACCATGATTACCAATACCCTCAACCACAGCAGTTGCACCTGAGTTACGAACACAGAAACGTTCACCTACAACACCGCATAAATAGGCTTCACCTGCAATCGCACCAAATAAAAGGGTATTTCCAGCAATAATATTTTTCGAGGCTTTCCCTATGCCAGCATCTGCGGGTGGATAAATAATAATTTTACCTCCTGAAAGCCCTTTGCCAACATAGTCATTCCCTTCACCTGATAACTCAACCGTGATGCCTTGCATTAACCAAGCAGCAAAGGATTGACCTGCGGTACCCGTGGCTTTAATCGAAATAGTATCATCAGGCAAACCTTTAATACCATATTTCATTGCGACTTCGCCTGATAGCATAGTGCCAAAAGTGCGATTATAATTGTGAATATCAATCTTAATATCCACTTTCTCGCCTGATACAAGCGCAGCTTCTGCTTGAGCAATTAACGCGTGATCTAATGCTTTATCAATACCGTGGTCTTGCGTTTCAGTATGGTGAATAGCGTTTGGATTATCTGCCTCAGGCTTGCTCAAAATACGTGAGTAATCCAAGCCTTGCGCTTTCCAATGATCAATTACAGCACGCATATTTAAACGATCTGATTGACCAATCATTTCAGATACTGTTTTAAAACCAAGTTTTGCCATTAATTGACGCATTTCTTCGGCAACAAAGAAGAAGTAATTAATTACATGCTCTGGCTTACCTTTGAAACGCTTGCGCAATTCAGGGTCTTGTGTTGCTACGCCAACGGGACAGGTATTAAGATGGCATTTACGCATCATGACACAACCTTCTGCAATCAAGGGGGCTGTCGCAAAACCAAATTCATCCGCACCTAATAAAGCGGCAATGACTACATCACGCCCTGTTCGCAAACCACCATCGGCTTGCACAGAAACACGGCTTCTTAATTTATTCAGCACTAAGGTTTGATGCGTTTCTGCTAAACCAATTTCCCATGGTGATCCTGCGTGTTTAATTGAATTCAGAGGGGATGCACCTGTACCGCCATCATAACCCGAAATGGTAATATGATCAGCATGGGCTTTAGTGACACCTGCTGCCACGGTACCAACACCGACTTCAGACACTAATTTAACCGAAATACGTGCCTTAGGATTCACATTTTTTAGGTCATGAATAAGTTGCGCTAAATCTTCAATAGAATAAATATCATGATGCGGTGGAGGGGAAATAAGTCCTACACCAGGGGTTGAATGCCGAACACGTCCAATCTGTTCATTGACCTTATGCCCCGGTAATTGCCCGCCTTCACCGGGTTTTGCCCCTTGCGCCATTTTAATTTGAATATCGTCTGAATTAACTAAATATTCTGTAGTAACACCAAAACGCCCAGAAGCAACCTGTTTAATCGCAGAACGTTCTGGATTCATTGAACCATCTGCTAAAGGATTAAAGCGACTTGCCTCTTCGCCGCCCTCCCCTGTGTTTGATTTTGCGCCAATTTTGTTCATTGCAATGGCAAGGGTTGAATGCGCTTCATAAGAAATACTGCCAAAGGACATTGCGCCTGTTGCAAATCGCTTTACAATCTCAGAAACAGGTTCAACTTCATCAATGGGGATGGCTTGATCTGCCCATTTAAACTCCATTAAACCGCGTAAGGTGAGTAAGTTTTTACTTTGCTTGTCAATAAGAGTTGAGAACTCAGCAAAGGTCTTAGCATTATTACCCCGTACTGCATGTTGTAATTTAGCAATGGTATCAGGTGTCCAAATATGCTTTTCACCACGTAAGCGGTAGGCATAATCACCGCCTACATCGAGGTGCTTTTTATAAATATGTTTGTTACCGTAGGCATCGTTATGCCAAGCAAGACACTCTTGGGCTAATTCTGTGATACCAATGCCTTCAATGGTGGTTGAGGTGCCGTTGAAATATTCATCCACTAGTGCAGTGGATAAACCAACGGCATCAAAAATTTGTGCGCCACAGTAGGATTGATAGGTCGAAATTCCCATTTTCGACATAATTTTTTTCAAACCTTTACCCACTGCCTTGATATAGTTTTTATTTGCTGTTTCAAGTTTCATTTGAGGAGCAATGCTTGCTAGATTTTCAGCAATCGTATCAAAGACTAACCACGGATTAATAGCTTCTGCCCCATAACCTGCTAATGTTGCGAAATGATGTACTTCTAATGCAGCCCCCGTTTCAATCACTAAACCTGTTTCAGTGCGCAAACCTTCTTTAATCAATGACTGATGCACGGCTGAAGTTGCTAATAAAGAGGGAATGGCAATACGCTCAGCGGACACCTTTCGATCCGACAAAATTAGAATATTAAAATGCCCTTCAACCGCTTCTTTTGCTTGCTGACGGATGCTATCCAACGCCTTTACCATACCTGCTGTGCCTTCGGAAACAGGGTAGCTAATATCCAATGTTTTAGCACAAAAGGCATTGCTTTCGTGTTCCTCAATGTGACGAATACGATACAATTCTTCATTACTGAGAACAGGCTGATCTACTTCTAAGCGCGCACGAGAGCAACTGTTATCATGTCCCAATAAATTAGGGCGTGGACCGATAATACTCACTAATGACATCACCACTTCTTCACGAATGGGGTCAATAGGTGGATTGGTCACCTGTGCAAAATTTTGTTTAAAATAATTAGATAAATGACGTGAACGATTTGACAATACCGCTGGAGGATTATCTGCCCCCATTGAGCCAATTCCTTCCATTCCAGTGACAACCATTGGCGCTAATAAAAATTTAATATCTTCTTGTGTATAACCCAATGCTTGCTGTGTATTCAACAAGGTTTCAGCCGTCAATGGTTGATCAAGATTGACTTCGCCTGTCATGGTACTAATATTAACTTGTCCCTCATCAAGCCATTGCTGATAAGGATATGCATTAGCTAAAGTGGATTTGATTTCTATATCATCAATAATGCGTTTTTGTTCTAAATCAATCAGGAACATTTTACCGGGTTGTAAACGCCATTTTTTAACGATTTTATGCTGTGGAATATCCAACACACCCATTTCAGATGCCATTACTACTAAATCATCATCAGTAATTAAATAACGCGCAGGGCGTAAACCATTTCTATCCAGCATCGCACCAATTTGACGACCATCAGTAAAGGCAACCGCCGCAGGACCATCCCAAGGCTCCATTAATGCTGCATTGTATTCATAATAAGCACGTTGTTTATCACTCATTAATTTATTTCCAACCCACGCCTCAGGAATTAGCATACTCATCGCTTCACTTAAGGAATATCCTCCTGCAACCATTAGCTCTAGCGCATTATCAAAACAGGCGGTATCTGATTGCCCTTCTGCAATTACAGGCCAAATCTTTTTAATATCCTCGCCCAATAATTGAGATTCCATTGAATGCTCACGCGCTGCCATCCAGTTAACATTACCGCGATTGGTATTGATTTCACCATTGTGAGCCACTAAACGGAAAGGATGTGCTAACTTCCATGTTGGGAAAGTATTGGTAGAGAAACGCTGATGCACTAAAGCAAGCGCAGAAACAATACGCTCATCCATTAAATCAAGATAATACTCGCCCACCTGTTCGGCTAATAACATGCCTTTATAAACAATGGTGCGAGTTGACATGGAGTTAATATAAAAATCTTTAACTCCTGCCATCTGCTGTTTTTGCGCCCGAATACTGATTATTTTATGAATAACAAATAATTTTCGCTCCAGTGCATCTTGTCCTTGGGTATCATTGCCACTTGCAATAAACACTTGGCAAATCGCAGGTTCTGTTGGTTTAACACTATAACCGAGATCGGAAGGGTCAACAGGAACATCACGCCAACCTAGCACGCTTTGCCCTTCTTCAATAATCACCTCTTCAACCAATTTAACCAAGGCTTCACGTTGCTGATTATCTTTGGGCAAGAACAACATAGCAACACCATACTGACCTTCTACTGGCAATTCAAAATTGACAACCGAGCGGAAAAAAGCATCAGGAATCTGCATTAAAATACCCGCACCGTCGCCCGCTTTAGGATCTGCTCCTACTGCGCCACGATGAGCAACATTTTTTAATATCGTCAACCCTTGTTGAACGATGCTATGACTTTTTTCACCTTTGATATGGGCAACAAAACCAACCCCACAAGCATCATGCTCGTTTGTTGGGTCATATAATCCTTGCTTTGGTGGTAAAGATCCGTAGTGCATGGGCAATCCTCATGATTTTCTTATTCTTAGAAGCGGTGTTTCCCTAAGTTTTAAGTGTTTGGATGTTTTGGATAAAAAAAGGGGAGGGAATTATAGCAGAATTATCGATAGTAGCTAGTTGTAGATGTGAACAGAAATATAGCTAAATAGTAAAAAAGGTAAAGTATCACTCAAATCTATCGTTATTTCATAGATTTAGCTATTCTACAATGCCTTCAAATTGATACGCTTGTTGTCGTTGCATCCATTTCTTTTGTTGTTCTTTGTCAATACCATATTGGCTTAATACTCTGACAGCAGTATCAAGACCGCGTGGAAAGCTTTGCTCAAGAATCGGGTGCATTCCAAGTGCTAAAAACTGTTCTCTTTCCACATTATTCTTAACCGATACTAGTAGTGATAAATTAGGATAACGTTGTTTTACAATCGGTGCTAGTTCTTTGGCAATTTTATAATCACTAAAGGTAATAATAATGGTTTTTGCTTGAGCAAATTTAATCATCTCCATTAAACGCAGATCAGTTGCATCGCCAAAACCCACTAAATATCCTTTAGTGCAAGCCTCTATAAAGCAATCATGATCAACCTCAATGCCTCGATAGCTGATACCATAACTATTCAGACCATCAGCAACACGCTGTCCGATTGCTCCCATACCAATAATAATGGCTGAAGCGTCTTTGCTTTCCTCGATGCTTTGATGTTTTTGCTCTTCTTTCCAATGTTTATTGGCCTGATATTCTGATATTTTTTTACCTAATGCAACTGCTAAAGGTGTTAGCACCATACTGCCTGCGACAGCGCTGATTAAAATAGAGGCTTTTTCACCCCCAAGGGCAACTTGTAGTGCAGGCATGGCAAAAATAACAAAAGCAAATTCACTGCCTTGTGCTAATAAAATAGACATTGAAAAAGCACTATTAGCAGGGGTTCTTAATAATCTAGCTACAGCATAGATAAGTGCAATCTTGATCAGCATTAACAGTATTGCAATATAAATAATTTTCCCCCATTGGGTAAGAATAATTTGTGCATCTAATGACATGCCAACATTTATAAAGAAAAAGCCGAGCAATAAGCCTCTAAAGGGATTGATCTCTGTTTGAATGAGATGGCGATAAGGGGTTTCTGAGATAATCATGCCTGCTAAAAAAGCACCTAATGTTAATGACAATTCTAAAACGCCCGTTGCAGTTGAGGTTGCCAATACAATCAATAAGGCAACGGCTGTGAATATCTCATTATCTTTTAGCTTGGCAATGATTTTGAGTAAGGGGGTAATCAAATAGCGTCCGATCAAAATAGCAACAATAAAAGCCGTTAATGCTTTCAGTGCAGCAAAACCAATAACACTGCCAAGTGGTGAGCTGTTTGGATCATCCATAGAATGCACTAAAATAAGCAAAAAGATGGCGCAAATATCTTGAAAAATAAGCACAGCAGTCGCAGAAACGGTGATAGGACAGTGTTGTTGGTTTTGGTCAGAAAGTATCTGTGCAACCACGGCAGTTGAAGAAAGTGCGAGTGTGACACCAATAATAATAGCAATATCAATCTCTAGCCCAATTAACAAAGCCAGTAATGCAAAAGCGGCAGTACAAAAAATAATTTGCAAAGAACCAAAACCCAAAATATCTTTGCGAGCATCCCATAGATGCGCTAGAGAAAAATGTAATCCAATATCAAATAAAAGAAAAACGACCCCCAATTCTGCTAAAAAATGCGTGGTATGATCTTCCTCAATCCAAGCAAAACCATGTGTACCAATGATCATGCCTGCAATTAAATAACCAATAATAGGACTCATACGCAAAGGTCGTGTCACACCAATAGATAAAATACCAACAAACAACAAAATAATAATCGGTAGAAGGGTATCTAATGCCTCCATAGTTTAATGTTTCTCTTTAATTTAGGAATTAAAGTATTTTGCTATAATCAGAGGATTGCACACAGCGATCTAAAAAGGCTTTTTGATTAAGGATACTTTGGGCTGTAAATAATATAAGCATTTGTTTTTTTTGCAACCGTTAGATTAAGCGTTTTATTGTAATGTTTTTGTTTTAAATTTTACTCGCCATATCATCCATCCTCTTTTTTCGCTATTATTGCGAGCTTTTTATTGTAGGGTGTCTTTATTGATCCCTTTTTAAACCAAATTAAAATCCTAAGATATAAACTATGCAAAAATTTGAGATTGAGGGCGGTGTACCCCTAGAAGGGGAAGTGGTTATTTCAGGTGCTAAAAATGCGGTATTGCCTTTGCAGGCAGCGGCTTTATTAGCCAATAGCGAGATGACGATTCGCAATGTTCCACGTTTAAAAGACGTGGCAACAATGGCATCCCTATTAAAAGGTATGGGCGTTACAGTCTTAATTGATGCTGATAATAATATCACCACTAATACAGCAACTATTGAAACTCAATGCGCACCTTATGAGCTAGTACGCACAATGCGCGCCTCCATTTTAGTGCTAGGTCCTTTATTAGCGCGTTATGGTGAAGCAGAGGTTTCCTTGCCAGGTGGCTGTGCCATTGGTAGCCGTCCTGTTAATATTCATTTGACAGGTTTGGAAGCAATGGGTGCTGACATTATTGTTGCCGACGGTTATATTAAAGCGAAAGCAAAACGTCTGCAAGGTACAAGCATTGTGATGGAAACGATTACGGTCACAGGCACAGAAAACCTATTAATGGCAGCGGTATTGGCCAATGGAACCACTCATTTGGAAAATGCAGCTTGTGAGCCTGAAGTGGTAGATTTAGCCAATTGCCTAAATAAAATGGGTGCAAAAATCACAGGTGCAGGAACCGATACGATTATCGTAGAAGGTGTCGAAAGTTTGCAAGGTGTGGAATATTCCGTGCTTCCTGATCGTATTGAAACAGGTACCTATTTAGCCGCAGCTGCCATTACAGGTGGATGTATTAAATGTGTTAAAGCAGCCCCTGATACACTGGATGCAGTACTACAAAAATTTAGAGAAGCAGGAGCTAAGGTTGAAATAGGTGAAAATTGGATTGATTTGGATATGCGAGCACGAACTTTAAAAGCGGTGGATATTCATACAGAAGCCCATCCTGGTTTTCCTACTGATATGCAGGCACAATTTATGGCAATGAATACCCTTTCTCAAGGCATTGGGGTGGTGGTGGAAAATGTCTTTGAAAATCGCATGATGCATGTTGCAGAACTAATGCGTATGGGAGCAAATATTCGTCTAGAGGGAAATACCGCCATTGTTGCCGGTATGCCAGAATTACATGGTGCGCCTGTGATGGCAACTGACTTGCGTGCATCTGCCAGTCTGATTTTAGCAGGCTTAGCCGCTAAAGGTATAACAATGGTTGATCGCATTTACCATACTGATCGTGGTTATGAGCGTATTGAAGAGAAACTAACAGCAATTGGTGCGCGAATTAAACGAGTATAACCCTCTAATTTTGGAGATACGCTTTTTATGAACAAGCACAAAACAAGTGGACTTACGATTGCCTTATCCAAAGGGCGTATTTTTGAAGAAACGATGCCGTTATTAAAAGCGGCAGGTATTGAGGCGGTAGATGACCCAGAAACCAGCCGTAAATTAATTTTGGATACCAATCGTGACGATGTGAAGCTAGTGATTATTCGAGCAACTGATGTACCGACTTATGTACAATACGGTGCGGCTGATCTAGGTGTCACAGGCAAAGACATCTTGATGGAGCATGGTGGCGAAGGGCTTTATGAATTGCTTGATCTAAATATTGCACGTTGTAAGCTAATGACCGCAGGATTTGCCGATAAAGCACTGCCTGAAGGAAACTTGAAAGTGGCAACAAAATTCGTCAATTGCACCCAGAATTATTTTGCTAAACAAGGGCGACAGGTTGAAATCATTAAACTATATGGTTCAATGGAGTTAGCACCGATTGTTGGCTTAGCTGATATTATTGTTGATGTAGTGCAAACAGGTAGCACCCTAAAAGCGAATGGCTTAGTTCCATTAGAGCATATAGCAACTATTAGTTCGCGTATGATTGTGAATAAAGCCTCCATGAAAATGAAGCATGAACAGTTAAAATTATTATTGGATCAAGTCAGTAGTGCCGTTGATTTAAGACGATAAAGATGTTTCAAATCACCAAGATAAACTAGCTAGATAGTAAAAAGAGATAGAAAGTAAAGAGAGATTTATGAGCAAAGATACGGATGATTTACGCATTAAGAAAATAATCCCTGCTGTGTCACCAGCTAAATTGCAAACGGAATATCCCGTGACAGAAATAGCGAGCCATACCGTGTATCAGGCACGACAAGAAGCGTATCGTATCCTTCATGGAGAAGATGACCGTTTATTAGTGGTCGTAGGGCCTTGTTCCATTCATGATCCTAAGGCAGCAATGGAATATGCGGAGAAACTATTGGTCTTGCGTGAAACATTAAAAGATCAGTTACATATCATTATGCGGGTTTATTTTGAAAAACCACGCACCAGTATTGGCTGGAAAGGTTTGATTAATGATCCTGATTTGTTGGGGCAGTTTAACATCAATAAAGGCTTGGGGGTTGCACGTCAATTATTACTGGATTTATCCAATAAAGGCATGCCCGCAGCAACAGAATATCTAGATTTGATTACACCCCAATATATTGCAGATTTGGTCAGTTGGGCAGCGATTGGAGCACGTACCACAGAAAGTCAAGGACATCGAGAACTAGCCTCAGGCGTCTCTTGTCCTATTGGGTTTAAAAATGGAACCAATGGTAATGTGGATGTGGCGATTAATGCCATTCATGCCGCCTCTCAACCGCATCATTTTCTATCCGTCACCAAAGAAGGTCATTCTGCTATTTTTAAAACCACAGGCAATGCAGATTGCCATGTGATTTTAAGAGGTGGCAGTGATCGCGCTAATTATGATTCTGTCAGTATTGAAAATACCACGGATATGTTAAAAAAACATGGTTTAGCTCCGCGTTTAATGGTTGATTTTAGTCATGCTAATAGCGGGGGTGATTTTAAACGACAGCTTAAAGTTGCTCATAATATAGCAATACAAATAGGCAGTGGAAGTGATGATATTTGTGGTGTTATGATTGAAAGTCACTTAGTTGAAGGTCGGCAAAATGGCGAAGGTAAGCACAAAGAAGAGCTCGTCTACGGGCAAAGCATTACCGATGCCTGTATTAATTGGGAGACAACAGAAACCCTCTTAAATGAATTGGCACAGGCGGTTAAAAAACGAAAAATAATGACACAAAAAAAATTATGAATAAACAAATAAAAATAGCCACATTAACTACGCAGGACAATGATTTTTGGCAACATCTCGATAAAATGTTGGCATGGGATGGTGTTTCTGATGATGCAGTGTTAAATACAGTCACCAATATTCTAAAGGATGTCAAACAAAACGGTAATAGCGCTGTGATTGAGTATACCAATCGCTTTGATAATATGAATGTCACTGCTATGTCTGAATTGGAGGTTTCTCAAGAGCGTTTGCAGTTAGCTTTAGAAAGTTTGAGCGATGAACAACGTAGCGCATTAGAAACAGCGGCCTCAAGAGTACGTGCTTATGCAGAGCATCAAAAACTAGCATCATGGTCTTATACCGAAGAGGATGGTACAGTTTTAGGGCAACAGGTTACGCCTTTAGATCGGGTAGGTTTGTATGTTCCAGGTGGAAAAGCAGCCTATCCATCCTCTGTTTTAATGAATGCAATTCCTGCTAAAGTTGCAGGAGTCTCTGAATTAATCATGGTCGTTCCAACCCCAGCAGGTGAGGTGAACGAACTGGTTTTTGCAGCTGCAAAGATTGCGGGCGTTGATCGTGTCTTTGCAATCGGTGGCGCACAGGCAGTTGCGGCATTAGCTTATGGTACAAAAACAATCCCTCAAGTTGATAAAGTGGTAGGACCGGGAAATATCTATGTCGCAACGGCAAAACGAATGGTTTTTGGTACAGTTGGTATTGATATGATCGCTGGACCATCAGAGATTTTAATCATTTGTGATGGTGATACCGATCCTGATTGGATTGCAATGGATTTGTTCTCTCAAGCAGAGCATGATGAAGATGCACAGTCAATTCTTGTGTCGCCAAACAAAGATTTTCTAGACAAAGTACAGCAAAGTATTGATGCTTTAATTGAAAAAATACCGCGTGCTGATATTATCCGACAATCCTTAGAAACGCGTGGTGCTTTGATTAAAGCCAAAGATATGCAGGACGCAATTGCAATTGCCAATTATATTGCACCTGAACATTTAGAATTATCAGTAAAAAATGCAACCGAAATAGCAAAGGAAATTCGCCATGCAGGGGCTATTTTTATGGGTCGTTATGCTGCCGAAGCCTTAGGGGATTACTGTGCGGGCCCTAATCATGTCTTGCCTACCTCACGTACTGCGCGTTTCTCATCACCTTTAGGGGTTTATGATTTTCAAAAACGCTCCTCCTTAATTGCTTGTTCCGCTAAGGGGGCATCAGCACTCGGAAAAACAGCCTCAATACTAGCACATGGCGAAGGGCTGATTGCTCATGCGCGCTCTGCGGAGTATCGTATTAAAATAAATCACTAACAGAGTTACCGCATGTCATCATTAAATAGATTAGTCGCCTACAGCAATGAATTACTCTCCATCGATAAGTTTAAGGATTATGCACCCAATGGATTGCAAGTCGAAGGTAAAGCAGAAATACACCGTTTAGTCAGCGGAGTGACAGCAACAATGGATTTAATTGAAGCCGCCATTGAGCAACAAGCCGATGTATTATTAGTGCATCACGGTTGGTTTTGGGATAAAGAAAACCCTTGCATCGTTGGGATAAAAAAGCATCGTTTGCAAAAATTGATGTACCACAATATGAGTCTGCTCGCCTATCATTTACCACTTGATGCGCATCCAATACTGGGTAATAACGCACAATTGGCCGAACTGTTTGGTTTTTCAACAGAAGGTGTGATGGACTCGCAAGGCATTGGTAATTATGGTCGTTTACGCGAATACATGAGCCTTGAAAGCTTTGGCGAAAAGATTGAAAAAGAATTGCATCGTAAACCCTTATTAATTAGTGGCGGTGATCATGCCATTCGTCGCATTGCATGGTGTAGCGGTGGCGCACAAAGCTGGATACATAAAGCCATAGCGCTAAAAGTTGATGCTTTTATCAGTGGTGAAATATCTGAGAATACAGTGCATTTAGCCAAAGAATCAGGGATTCACTATATTGCAGCAGGACATCACGCCACGGAACGTTATGGTGTGAAAACATTAGGAGATCATCTAGCGGCTAAACACGGGTTAGCACACACTTTTATTGATATTGATAATCCCGTTTAATCCTAATTAGGTTTATATTTAGACATAATCAGATTGATGAGTTCCTGTTTTAGCTGTATGCCAATTTTAAAAATGCCTTTATTGGTTAATAAAATATGCCCAGGGTTACCTGCGTACTCACCTAATTTGCCGTTTTCAACTTTAAAGCCGCCAATGATATCTTCAGGGGCAATTTTAGCATTCACATCCTCGACTCTTTGATCAATGATATAAACCCAAGAACCTTCTGCTTGGCGGGTCGCCTGTGTAATTAAAGCACTAGAATAGCGTCCCATGCTGTCTAAAAATTCGTGAAATAAGTGAATAAAATCAGGATTTGCTTCAAAAGAATCAACCACTAAATTACCTTCTTCATCCCTTTGATTATCTTTAAACCTCCCCACAACGGCTACATTTAAAAGCCCCTGTTCTCTAATAAATTTTTCAGGCAAGATACTGTATAAATAAACCTCCTGATTGTCCTTATCCGTGATATTAATAACACCACCTTGCTGTTCTTCTTTATTTTTTTCAACACTCATAAAAAAACCAATACTTAATAAAAAAATTACTTTCTACTTTATAGAATATATCATTTTAAAAAGATAATTA
>WGBH01000240.1 GCA_015494435.1 Thiotrichaceae bacterium
GATTTTAAAGTTGGAGACATATTGAGAATAACACCAACTGAAAAACCTAAAAGAGCTGAAATTATGGAATTAGTTTATTTTACTAGTGACACCATTATTAACGGAGTGAAAAAATATAAGAAAATTGGAACTGAAAATAAAGCTCTTTGGGGAGTACCAAATATTACGGAATAAAAGTCGAGTAGGTAAAGGGGAATTTCACCCCTAAACCTCTCACAGAACCGTACGTGATACTCTCGCATCATACGGCTCTTCTTAACAAGTCAAGGCTTAAAACCATATTGCCAATGTACAAATAGATTAGGATAATGCTTTGCAGTTTCCCGTAGCCATTTGTAAGCATAGAACCAATGTTTTCGCCTAAATCTCCGATATTTGTTGCGTACCCATTTGGCTAATCGCATATTCAAGAAGCGGAATACATAATGTAATTCACTCATTCTGACTTTGCCGTAATAGTAAATCCATCCTCGTACCCTGTCCGCTATGATGTTTGCCAAATCGGGCAAGCGTAAGTGAACCATACGATGTAGTTTTAACTTAAACAAAATCTGATTGATACGTTTCTGACTTTTACGACTAATCGAGGGCGTAAAGCCTAAATGAAAGTTGCCGAAATAACCCTTTACCATTCTTGGCTTAAACGTAAATCCGAGAAAATCGAACGTTACATAATGAACCTTAAATGGTGGATGCTTCTTTTGGTTGCGTTTGCAATAAACAATATTGCTTTTGCCGTCTTTAATTCGCAATTTACATTGCTTAAAGCGAGCTTTTACAGCTTCCAATGTCCGCATTGCTTGTTTGAAGTTCTGACAATGAATGATAATATCATCGGCATAGCGTTCAAACTTTACTTCGGGGTGGTGTTTCTCTATCCATTTATCAAAAACTATGTGCAAGAAGATATTTGCCAGTAATGGACTTATAACGCCTCCTTGCGGTGTGCCCTTGCTTCGTGGATAAATCTTACCGTCTTTCTTTTGGACGGAAGCTTCTAACCAACGTTTTACGTACAAGTGAATGTGCTTCTCTTTGGTAAAATGACCCAATGCTTTGAGCATTAAATCGTGGTCTATCTCATCAAAAAAACTTTTGATATCCAAATCAATTGCCCAGTCCATTTCCATACAGTTCTTTCTGCATTGTGTAATGGCTTGGTGTGCTGATTTGTTGGGGCGATAGCCAAATGAATTTTTGCTAAATCGCTTATCTGCAATTTGCTCTAATTCTTCTCGTATTACCATTTGAGCAGTTCGGTCTTGTACCGTTGGTATTCCTAACTTCCTAATACGTCCATCTGCTTTGGGTATTGCTACCTCTCGTACAGGCTTGGGAAAATAACTTCCACTGGCTAACCTATTCCATACTGGATACAAGTATTTCATAGGGCGTGCGGATACTTCCTGGATTGACACATTGTCAACTCCTGACGCTCCTTTGTTACTTCTAACCTTTTTAAAGGCTTCCCATACCTGTCGCTTTTCTATCGGTTGCGACTTTTGTTTCTCTTTGAAAATCATCCTAAATTAATTTAGTTGTAATACAATTTAAAACCGTTAAGTCAGTCCCTTCACTCCTTTTCCTTTACAGAAATATCATCGCTACTACGAACTAATCCGCCACTAATTAATAGTATCGCTACTTTCTACCTTGCCCTTCGGGGTTGTGGTATTTTTGCACTACTAATTAGCTTCTCCTGTTCCGTAATTGAGCTGTAAGTAAAGCTCCTGCCCTCTTTATGCCGATTGCCACTTGACCAATATTTTAGGTTACACTCGTCAAGTTCTGTCTCGTAAGACCGCCCATCTCTCGATTTTGACAATACTAAAGTTGTTTACGACACTTCTACAAGGGTTTACTCGCTTCTCGTTCAGCTTCTTTACTCCCACCATAGCTCTCTACTTACCATACAAACGGCAGTAGTGCCTTTGACCTTATCGCTCAAGACCAACCCGTGAAAGGTAAGCCCCATAAGGCGGTTTGACTGATTTGCCTATACACCCCAGTCGAGAGACCATAGTCCTCATAAAACTATCCTCTCATCTCAATTACAGTTTTGTTACTTGTTTTCAAAGAACTTATTCTTATCTTGTATCCCCAAGTAACGCAGGACACACAACGTTTTACAACACAGTATAACGCTCATTGCGTCCGGATTTTTCCTTCGGAAAAATACGCCCGCAAGTTGAAGTTCGGTTTTTTTTGCTATCTTAGTGCTTA
>WGBH01000241.1 GCA_015494435.1 Thiotrichaceae bacterium
ACCAATAGGTGATTGTGTTTTTTACTTTTTATCCATATCCTATTGAAAAACCAATCATCAAATTATGATTTTTTGTTTTTTAAATACACTAAATATTTTAAAGGACTAAAATATTTAAAAAGATAAATACATTATTCAAAGGATAAATAAAATCTATGAAGAACATAATAGTAACAGGAATATCAATTGCATTATTAACAGCAATACAAATAACAAGAGCAGATCCACTGCTATCTTTTGAGCTTTCAGAAAATCAAATGGATAAAATTACTGCTGGAGGGACAGCAACAGCAACTGCGTATGCTTTGTCAACAGGTAATCTAACATCGACACGAACAAATACCCTTACACATGCAAATGAATATATTAATTACGGTGTTGCTATAGCAGTGGCTACTTCTTGTTGTGATAACAATGGGAGTACATTGGCAGATACTAGTGCATCAGCAACTGGTGATGTTGTCCGTACGCTTCATGGTGAGAGAAGTGGTTACGGTTATTCGGTTTCTTGGTCTGCGGCTTATGGTTATTGAAATGCGGTAAACTGTAATAATATAGGTTGTGGGTAACAATAAAGCTCGCAACAAAAGCGGCTATAATTATTTAAATTTTATACAAATATTTGGGTATCGTTCATTTATCAGTTTATATTTTAAGCGAATCAACGACGAAGCAATCTTTAAGTTTTAGTAGATAACTTAAAAATATTGTTTCGTCGTTTGTGAATAAATTCACAAAAATCCTCGCAATGGCGTGGAATAAGTGGGGTCAGTGTAAACTTTATTTCTTCTTAGGTCGCCCCATTTTCTTTTTAGTCAAAAGAAAATCGGGTAAGAGCTAGTTTTTCTCTAGCTCTCCCCACACCACCCTGCGTGCGGCTCCGCACAGGGCGGTTCATTAGCATTATTCTGGATAATGAAACGCTGACCACTGTCTTAATGTAATCTCCGTTTTGAGGCTCGCTACCGTGTTTACCGCCCTACCTACATTTATTTGTAAATGATGTAGAAGATAAAACGGGCTGCTCCTCGTCTAATGTTCAGACCTTCACCGTGTCCCCACCATTACGAGAGGCGTTTGGCTACTATGTCGTCTGCTGACTTCTGCTAAATCAATCAGGTTATTGCTAACCCAACCGCAAATCGGTTTTCCATCTGCTTCGCTCTCATTTGGTCGATGGATTCCAATGAGCCAAGACAATTATTACGCCATGTCTCAGTGCGATTTAACCGACTGCCTGTTTAGGAAGTTCCAAGCAATGAATTTACCAATCTTACTTGCCCTTTTGCCCCTGCTTGAATCATATCAATCGTTGCGTAGAGTGACTATGCGCCTCTTGATATACTCCAATCAGGAGCAAAAAATCTGTGCAATATAGGTAAATTCATTACTTGAAACTTCCTTAGCAGATCTCCCCAGATAAGAACGTGAACTGTCACTGCACTGCCTCATCATTTACTGACTCTCTCGAACCTGTGGGTTTCGTAATTCTTGGCTCACTCACCCCTGAGACTCAGCCTTATATGATGTTTCTGTTCGTAAGCTCGCAGTTTTGCACTCGGGCTTCCTCCCCACAATTCCTCGCGGACTTGCAGTTGCCGTCGGCTAGTCGTTATAATCTTCGCTATCACAGCGATGAAGTAGGTTCTCCTACAGAGGACTTTCACCTCATTAGTTCACGCCCATGCTGGGCGTACCAAGGCAAATTCACTCGGACGGTAAAAAGCGCCGCTCCTTCGTCGCTCTGCTTTTTTCCGCCAGTGATTTGCGACGTTAGGCTCATAAAACTATCTACAGAGTTCTATGAAGCTACTATAGACTCGTTTATTTGACCTGCTTTTGAAAAATAAGAAATACCACCGTCTTGATTGCATATCCAGACTTCCTTAGCTCCCTGATTTAAATATAAACGTATTTTTTCCTGCATTTCCCCTTTTGAGTTAGAGGGACTAACAACTTCCACACATATTTCAGGTGCTACATTATAAGGGGTGTTAAATCCATGCTCTGCAATAAATTCATCTGATGCCCATGCTACATCAGCAACTTTTACACCTTCAGGCGTTTTGATTGAGCATTCAATAATGATCTCTCCAGATCTTTTAGTACTATGAATCCTATGTCCAACTTTGTATTGAAGATTACCGTGATTATTGTTAGCAGGACTCATAAGAATTTTCCCCCATTTATTTAGCTCAATTTTAAAAGGAAGGTCTTGTAAAAATGGATTATCAATTACTTGTTGCCATTCCATAAATCTCTCCGTCTGTTTAAGTATTGTTTTAGCCTAGTCTACAGAAGTCCTCAAGTCTTGAAAAGCATATTGGGGTCAGACCAAGTCAAGTCATTGAAATAATTTAATAATAATATTTATTCTAGCTTATTTTTCTGCTTAAACAGGTTTTTTTTACAGTAAAAATCAGTCTTTAAGCATTCCATCAGTTTTTTGCCTCGTCCCGACGCGCGTCAGCGTGGGGACGCAATTATTGCTACTGCTAATGCTGCAAAAAAAGCACAAACACTTAAGGAACTTCCAAGCCAAGCGCGGTAGGTCGGCTAAGATGCGCATTGCACAAAGCTAAAATTCAAGTGTAATCTATCCGCGCATCGACAGCCGACAATATAAATCCTCAATCTCTTTCTCTCACTATAGGGGT
>WGBH01000242.1 GCA_015494435.1 Thiotrichaceae bacterium
GAGCGGACCGGCTGGAAAAATTACATGGTCGGCGGTAGAGCGGGCAGGCATTTAAACGACGGCTATTGGTTTGCTGTCTACAAATAACCAGGAGACACGCCATGACCGACTACACAAACTTTAGTTTTTCCCCGCCGCGATAAAAGCGCCATAAGAAGACACATGGAGGAGGAACGATGAAGACTTATTTTATCAACATATTTTATGATAAACACCACAATACGGTGGATCAAGAGAAATGGGTATATTGCCATGCGCCAACCGTAAAACGGCATCGACCTGGAGATTTTTGAAGACAATGTGGTCGAGGGTGAAGATCAAGGGATGGTTATCCGTGCTTATATTACCTGTAAATCTATCGGACTACTTGCGAGCGTATCCCCCGGTGATGATGATAGGTGGCTTCCTGTTTATCCAAAACTTAAAAAATCATACCCGATAAAGGGCAACTGGTCATCTTTTTCATCCACCCGTAGCAACTGGCAACAGGCCATACTTGCGGCCGTCTTACCTGAAAAATTTTTACACACAAACAATGTTGCATTTAATAATGATGTATTTAAACGAGTTGCAAAAGAACGATCTGAAAGAATAAACATCTTGAAACGAACAGCCCTTGCCGGGCTGATTATGAAAGATTACAAGGAGGAAACAAAGTGAATGTCTTAGAGGTTTTTGTCGCGTATGTAACGGTTACAGCATATGGACTACTCCGGATTACATGGTATTTTATCGTCGGGTTTTTCTGGGCATTATTGGCTGCTTTTTTTGCCTTTCTAATCGGCGGCTGTGTGGCACACAAGACAACAACCGTTTATCCAACATATAAAGGGTCAAGCGTACGCTCTCCAGGTTCAACCGGATATGTAATCCGTGGCGGGAAGGTTTATCTAACTTACAAGGGTTCACAGGTTCCCGATCATAATCAAAAAACTTTTATTGTGAGGTGAGGAAATGAAAAATAAATACAAATATAAATCGGTTAATGTTAGATTGCCTGAATTAGCAGGCGAAAGGTTGCAGGCAAGAGCTAATGGAAATATATCCAGGCAGGTTTATAAAGACCTCACAGGATTTTGGAATATACTTGATATTGGCCTGCGATCCGCTTCAACGAGTATCACTCGTAACGAGGCACGGCTGATGCTTGACGTTATGAACGGTGTATTTGTCGAATCATTTGAACCGTGGATTAACGGTGGATTCTATCAAGCTATCCATGATGCAATAATCATGGATAACTTGGATGAAAAATGGGAAATTGACAAGGGCCAGCTGCTTAAAAAGGTCAAGAATTTTGATAGTCTTGAGATTATAGCTATTATTGACTGGTGTCTTGTTTGGTGGTCAAGCGAAGGTAAATCCCAAGAAAGAGAGTTAAGGCGATTCAAAGCATAATTAAACATCCTTTTAAGCAAAAAAAGCCGGGCTGGAAATTAATCCAGCCCGGCTATAGTTTTCCCTGATAACGCTATTATCAGCTATTATCATGGAAAGATTGACTGTTAATCACAAGTTATGTTTCCCAAAATAGGAATTTCAAATGTCACAACTTAACAATCCAGCAGGTAGGTTGCTGAAAATAATCAAAACAGGGAGGTCAAAACCTGGTGACAGCCCTGCTGTAAAGGTGTGGCCAGAAATTTTATCTGTTCCCCCAGAGAACAAATCCGTGCTGTTAAGAAGGATAGGTTTAATCTTGGCCCTACCATCAGAGATAGCTGAAAAAATACATAGCATTGAAGAAATTGATTCCATTGTATATCTAAAGTGGCTCCCAAAAGTAGAGCAAGCGTTTAGCACTCTAAATTTCCAAATACAATGGAAACAGTTCATGTCCCACTTTGATCCTTCTGTAGAGTACGGGCTTGAAATATGCTCCGAGGTTCTTTCAAGAAAGCGGCCAGAAAACACCGCCACTAAAAAATCTATTGAAAATATTACAAAAGACATAGAGGAATTAATAAATTTTGTAGGGAATGAGAGTCTTGATTCTGGTACAAAAATATTCATAATTAGTTCATTGCAGTCACTGTTGAAGTCAATAGGAGAAATACCTATTTCAGGCACTCTTTCATTAGAAAAAGAATTTAACGCAATAATTGGCTCAGTAGTTATCCATAATAATTATAGTCTTGATAGCAAAAAATCGGAGTCTGCTAAAAAATTTTGGAAAATCATTACTGGCATAAGTCTTATTTTATCAATATCTGCAAATGCAACGCTAATCGGTGAAAAGCTAGTTCATTTATTACCTGAAAATAGTTCTGTTATTGAAAAAACTATTGAATCAACTGATTCAAACCAAACTATGGTTTAAAAGCAACAACCCAATACGCTATTGACCAGAATATACATGAAAAATAAATTAGTATTTCTGTGCCAAGGATCAAGGATAATATAGATAATATCGCTCCAATAATCGCGAATAACTCATGTCGCATAATGC
>WGBH01000243.1 GCA_015494435.1 Thiotrichaceae bacterium
CCATAAAATCTACCAAAGGATGATTTTTGTCTTTCAGCAAGAATTATCAACCGCAAAAGAAGAAACATAAAAAGCGCAATAACTACTGTTGTTCCAATAAAACCCCACTCCTCTCCTACCGTACAAAATATAAAGTCAGTATCTTGTTCCGGCACAAAATCATATTTTGTTTGCGTACCTTGCAAAAAACCTTTACCAAAAACACCCCCTGAACCAATAGCAATTTCAGATTGTTTTACATTGTAACCCACTCCGGCAGGATCTTGTTCTAAACCCAAGAGGACATTAATACGGGTACGCTGATGTTTTTCTAAAACATGGTTAAAAATATAATCAACAGAAAAAGTAAAAAGCATAGTAGTAATCAAAACAACAGAAATCAAACCAAAAGACCTTATTTTTGATTTGTAGGCAGGGAAAATAAACAAAATTATTGATGCAATAGTACTCAACAATACGATATACAAATAGTCTAATTGAATTGTGTATTTATTAATTACATAAAAAATTGTGCTAACAATTAGATAAATCACAAGAGCAAATAATGCGAATGCTCTATTTTTTTCAATAAGGTAAAAAACCAATAACCCCAATAGCGGCAAAATCAGTAAAACATAGAAAATATCGACCAATAAAACAGAAATAAATAACGCAATCAGCAATAATCCTACAACAATCATCCAGTTTGGAAGCCCTGCACGATACAAAACAATAATAAAACTGGCATAAACCAAAGCAGACCCTGTATCGTTTTGAAGTATAATCAGAGCAGCCGGTAAAAAGATAATCAATCCGGCTCTTGCCATATCTTTTAGCTTATTAATGTTAGTACCATAAGTGCTTAAAAATTTAGCTAAAGCTAAAGCTGTACCTAATTTAGCAAATTCTGCCGGTTGAAAACGAAAGGGTCCAATATCAAACCACGACCTAGCTCCATGTATTTTGGTTCCAAAAAGCAAAACAGCAATTAGTAATAAAATAACAATTAAATAAAATAAATAAGCAAAATATTCATAAAATTTACCTTCAATTAGGAAAATAGTAATTATAAAAATCATTGCTACACTTATCCATATCAATTGTTTACCATATCGTTGAGTAATATCAAAAATATTCCCGTGTTCTTCATTGTAAACAGCTGCATAGATATTAAACCAGCCTAGAATAACCAATGTAAAATATACCAACACGGTAATCCAATCAATATTGCCTAATGTATTTGAAGTTCTTCTCACTCTACTGTTTTTTCTTTGCTATGAATAAAATCCGCATTTAAAATTTTTTCTTCCATATAGGGTCTGCTGGTAGAATCAGTTAAGTATTTTTCAATCATTAAACTGGCAATTGGTGCCGCCCAAGTTCCACCATATCCTGCATTTTCAACATATACCGAAATGGCTATCTTAGGATTTTCTTTCGGAGCAAAAGCAATAAATATAGAATGATCTTTTCCGTGAGGATTTTGGGCAGTTCCTGTTTTTCCGCAAATAGTTATGTTAGGCAAATAAGCACGGGTTGCAGTGCCCGATTTTACTACCAACTCCATCCCCTCTATTACCGGAGGGAAATAGGCAGAATCAATTCCAACATAATTTTTTACATAAAAACGCGCATCAATACTGTCTTTACTTTCTATGCCTTTAACAATATGGGGGATGTAATAGTATCCTTTATTAGCAATAGCAGCAGTAACATTAGCCATTTGCAAAGGAGTAATTCCTAATTCACCTTGTCCGATTGCCATAGAAACAAGCCTTAAAGGTTTCCATGCTCTACCCTTGAAAAGTTTATTATAGTGCTCTTTTGTGTAAAGTATTCCCTTTTGTTCATAAGATAAATCAGTATTTAATTTGCGTCCGATACCAAATTTCAATAAATAATTGCGCCAACTATCAAAAGCGATGCTTACCGAATCATAATTTTTGTTGTTCATCAGGCGCATAAAAACCTGCGAATAATAAGCATTACAAGAGCCCTGTATTGAATGCAAAAATGTTACGGCACTCCCATGATGGCAATACTGATGAAAGTTACCAACTCTAAAACCACCATTACAAGGCAATACGGTTCGCGTAGTAATAACCTTTTCTTGTAAACCTATTAATGCATTAACCGTTTTAAAGGTTGAACCCGGAGGATAAATTGCACTTATTGCTCTATTGTATAGAGGTTGGTTTTTGTCATTTTTTAACATTTTGTAATTTTTTGCCCTATTACGTCCTACCAGTAAATTAGGATCATAAGTAGGCGAAGAAACTAAAGCCAGTATTTCACCCGTACCGGGGTCAATAGCTACTAAGCTCCCTTTTTTATTCTTCAAGAGTAATTCTCCATATGCTTGTAATTCAGCATCTAATGTTGTAGTAATATTTTTACCGGCAATAGCAATAGAGTCGTATTTTCCATTTTTATAACTGCCTTTAATACGATTATGTACATCCACAGTAAATATTTTCACGCCCTTTTTTCCTCGAAACTCCTTTTCATAGGAGCGCTCAATACCACTAATGCCTATATAGTCGCCTGATTGATAATAACTATCCTTTTCAATATCTTTTTTATTCACCTCGCCAACATAGCCTAAAACAGCAGCTGCAACAGGTTTTGCATAAGCACGAATCGTTCTGGGTTGTGTATAAAAACCTCTAAATTTAAAAAGTTTTTCCTCAAGCAAAGAGTATCGTTCAAAAGATAAGAGCGAAATGATAATTTTAGGTCTGAACCATGAGCTGCTTCGCTTCAATTCTTTAAATTTTTTAACAAATTCAGTTCTGTCTTCACCAACAATATAACAAAATTCAGTGGTATCAAAGGCTTGCACTTCTCGAAAAATAGCAACAACATCAAAAACCGGCTTGTTATAGGCAAGCAGTTCTCCGTTCCTATCAAAAATTAAGCCCCTTGAAGGATATTGAATAATATGTCGGGTTGCATTATTTTCAGCAGAACGTTTATAATGATTATCAGGAACTTGTAAATAAAACAAACGGCCAATATAAATAAGCAATATAAGGACAATAAATCCTGATATAATCACTTTTCTATTTGCAAATTTGTTTTCCACACTTTTATTTTCTAAAAATAGTATATTGACTAATTACAATCAACATCATTGATATCAGACTTGCAATAAATACTTTATATAGGAGTACCCAAAAATTATCAAAGCCAAAAGACTCAAGAAGATAATAGCCGATTTGATGAATAAGCACGAGGCTAATTGAATATTTTAGAAACCATTTTAACCCTTGATAATAAACACGCGGGAAAGTACCTGTTTCATATCCGGTACGAGGAGATAAATAATTTAATATTCCGGGTCGGATAAAAGCAATAAGCACACTTGCCGCAGCATTTAAGCCAAGGGTATTTGAAAAAATATCAATTGAAAGACCTATAAAAAAAGCCAATATCAAAACAATCCAGTTAGGTGTTTCAAAAGGAAGCAGTATTATATAAAGTATATAAACAACAGGAACAACTCCATATGATGTAAGATGAATATTATTAAAAATAAATACCTGTATTAATACAAGTATTAAAAAACGACCAATATTACGGGCAAAAATATTAATACTCATTATCTACTGACTTTTCTAATAACAATAATTCATCGCGCATTGTATTGTCAATCACATATACATAATAAAGGCTTTTAAAATCTGTAGAAAGTTTAACATCAATTTCATAGAAATTATTACTTTCATTGGTTCTATAATCGTTAATGGTTCCTATTGCAATTCCTGCCGGAAAAATTGCAGAAAAGCCACTGGTAACAATACTGTCTCCTTTGTCTATTTTTACATGATTAGGGACCTCTGCCAAACTGGCAAAACGATAATCATTTTTTGTCCAGTACAGCGAACCAAAATGATTACTGTTTTTTATCTTTGCACTCAATCCAAAACGGCTATTCAATAATGAAACGACCAAGGCGTAATGATCAGATGCAGCAACAACCACACCAACAACACCTTGCGGTCCGACTACTCCACAATCTATCTTAACACCATCGGCTTTACCTTTATCAATAGTAATAAAGTTTTGTGCCTTATAGATAGAGTTATTTATAACAGTTGCACTTAAATAACTATATTTTACCGAATCAATAAGCAAGCTATCCCTATCGTCAAATTTTGATAAAGATTGTAATTTATTCAAACGGTTTCTTAAAGCCAGATTTTCTTTAAGTAATAATTCATTTTCCTGTGCTAATGTAAAATAAGCAAGCCAAGTATTGATTTTTTTATTGAAATAACCGCTAATAGAGTTTGCAGAACTGAAAACAACTTTCTTTTTTTCCAAGTCATCTGAAACTACCATATTAATGGATATTATTTCCAGAATCAGAAACATAATAACCAGATGAAAGCGGATAATTACATTAATTAGTGTTTTCATTAACCAGCTTATTTAGCGCATCAGGAATTCAAATTTATCAACATTTTTCAATGCAATTCCTGTACCACGAGCAACGGCATGCAACGGATCTTCTGCGATATGAACTTTAATATTGGTTTTTTCCGATAATCTTTTATCAAGCCCGCGTAGTAAAGCTCCTCCTCCTGCCAGATAAATACCTTTTTTAAAGATATCTGCGTATAATTCGGGGGGTGTTTCTTCTAAAACTCCTAAAATAGCCGTTTCAATTTTAGCGATTGATTTATCCAAACAATGTGCAATTTCCTGATAAGAAACCGGTATTTCAACCGGCAATGCAGTCATTTGGTGTGGACCCCGTACCATATAATCAGCCGGCGGATCTTCAATATCAGGAATTGCAGCTCCCACATTGATTTTAATGGCTTCGGCAGTTCGTTCTCCCACTTTCAAATTGTGTTGATGACGCATATATTCCTGAATTTCACGCGTAAAATCATCACCTGCTGTACGAATGGATTTGTTGGCAACAATTCCTCCCAATGAAATAACTGCTATTTCACTGGTTCCACCACCAATATCAATTACCATACTTCCTTCCGGAGCTTCAACGTCCAAACCAATTCCTAAAGCTGCCGCCATTGGTTCATGAATAAGAAATACCTCACGTGCACCGGCATGTTCTGCAGAGTCTCGTACAGCTCTAATTTCAACCTCTGTACTACCGGAAGGGATACAAATTACCATTTTCAATGTGGTAGTAAACATATTGTTTTTTGAACTAGCCATTTTAATCAGTTCGCGAATCATTAACTCTGCTGCATTAAAATCTGCAATCACTCCATCGCGCAAAGGACGAATGGTTTTTATATGCTCATGAGTTTTTCCTTGCATTTGCCGTGCTTTTGAACCTATGGCAATCAGTCTGTTTTTGATTTTATCAATGGCTACAATTGAAGGTTCATCAACTACAACTTTATCGTTTTGAATGATAATTGTGTTTGCAGTACCTAAATCAATAGCAATTTCTTGTGAAAAAAATGAAAATAATCCCATATCCGGTTAATGTTTTCTGAATTAGTGTTTAAAATGTCTTATCCCTGTAAATACCATTGCCATATTATTTTTATCACAATATTCAATGGAGTCTTTATCCCTAATGGAGCCTCCCGGTTGAATTACCGCATCAATCCCTTCTTTATTAGCAATTTCAACTGAGTCGGCAAAAGGGAAAAATGCATCAGATGCCATGACCGCACCTTTTAAACCAAAATTAAAGCTTTTGGCCTTTTCAATAGCCTGTTTCAATGCATCTACTCTTGATGTTTGACCAACTCCCGATGCTATTAGTTGCATATTCTTTGCCAAAACTATTGCATTTGACTTAGAATGTTTCACTAAAATATTGGCAAAAGCTAAATCACGGTACTGTTGTTCAGTTGGTAATTTTTGAGTAACCGCTTGCATCTGCTCTTTTTGCTCGGTTTTAAGGTCTTTATCCTGCAACAAAACTCCGTTCAGTAAAGAACGAAACTGTTTTTGGGGTGAAGTTGCATTTTTTTTAATCAAAATAATTCTGTTTTTCTTGCTTTTTAATATTTCAAGTGCCTCTTGCAAATAGGCAGGAGCAATAATTACTTCAAAAAACAGATTATTAATTTCTTCGGCTGTTTCCTTATCAATTTCACGATTAGTTATCAACACACCACCAAAAGCAGAAACAGGATCTCCTGCCAAAGCATCTTTCCAAGCATCCGCCAATTTTGGGCGAACAGCCAAACCACAAGCATTATTGTGCTTCAATATTGCAAAAGCTGTATCGCTAAATTCATCAATTAAATTTACGGCTGCATCAATATCCAACAAATTATTATATGAGATTTCTTTACCGTGTAACTGTTCAAAAAGTTCATCAAAATTTCCGTAAAAGTATCCCTTTTGATGAGGATTTTCACCATAGCGCAATTTACGTTGTGGCTTAATACTTTCTGCGAAAACATCCTGCTCAGCTCCTGAAAACCATTTATAAATAGCCGTATCGTAAGATGAAGATACTTCAAAAGCTTTTCCCGCAAAATACTTTCTTTGCTCTAAACTTGTTTCGCCTTTATTATTTTTTAAAATATTTAACAAATCGTTATATTGTGCTTTTGAAGGTATTATTACCACATCTTTAAAGTTCTTGGCAGCCGCACGTATCAATGATATACCGCCAATATCTATTTTTTCAATAATATCTTGTTCTTCGGCACTGCTTTTTACCGTTTCTTCAAAAGGATACAAATCAACAATCACCAAATCAATTTCAGGAATCTCATATTGGCTTAATTGTTCCCTATCGCCGGTATTATCCCTACGGGATAAAATTCCTCCGAAAATTTTCGGATGTAATGTTTTTACTCTTCCACCCAAAATAGAAGGATATGAAGTTAAATCTTCTACCGCTTTTACGGCAATGTTCAAATCATCAATAAATGCTTTAGTTCCACCGGTTGAATAAATCTCTACACCTAAATGATTTAGCTCATTAACGATACGATCTAACTTGTCTTTATGA
>WGBH01000244.1 GCA_015494435.1 Thiotrichaceae bacterium
AGATATACCTGTCCCTATGCTACTTTTTTGCTTCTAACTTAAGTTATCTCAAAAGTCATATAGTTATTTTACACAACGATTAAGAGGATTCAAGCAAGAGTCAAAAGAGCAAAGCAAAACAGGGAAACTTATTATTTAGAACTTAGCAAGTTTCAAGTGATGAGTTTAGCTATATTACTTGGAACTACCTTGATGCTTTATTGACAGGCGAGTCAGTGTGTTTAACGTTTGCTTCTGCATCAATAATATTACCCTTATCTTGCACAACTTGTGCAGGGGTATTGTCTTTTTTAGCGTCTTGTGCATCTTTCATTGATTGCTTGAAGTTTTTAATCGCACTGCCTAAATCTCCACCTGCACTGCGTAAGCGCTTAGTACCAAATAAAACTAAAACAATCACTAAAATTAAAATAAGTGATCCTGTACTGGGCATTCCAAATGCAAATAACATCGTTGTTCTCCTGAATTTTAATTTAACTTTGTTGAGCTTCGCTTTTTCTATTTAATTAAGATAGCACAAAGCAATTCTCTTATTCATTTACCATAACGTGCGTTTTCAAGTTTTTCTTCTTTTATGATTTTATTCGCACGGCGCATACGCCAAAAGGGAAGAAACAAAATAAGAATAAAACCCAAAATGAGAAGAATTGACCCCAAGCTTGGCATTCCAAATGCAAATATCATTATGATTCCCCTAAAATTTTATTTAGGAATGAAAATTTAATCACTCCTTTTTTGCTCTTCATTGCGGCTCGCTTTTTCTACCAAGCCAGATGTGCCAAAGCGACGCGCTAATTCATCTAGCACATCGTCGGGATGTAATCCTTGTTGTGCCAACAAAACCATCGTGTGAAACCAAAGATCCGCAACTTCGTAAATTACTTTGTCTGTTTTCCCATCGATGTTGGCATCTTTTGCTGCCATCACTACCTCTGTTGCTTCTTCTCCCACTTTTTTAAGAATCTGATCTAGACCTTTGTGGTAAAGCTTCGCGACATAAGAACTGTCAGACGTGGCTGATTTCCGAGATTCTAAAACTTCAGCGATCTGGGATAGTGTACTGTTATTTGTCATAAATAAAAGTAATAGTTTTAATATAGTAAGTTATTATAGAAATTGATTTGTTTGCTCTTAAGTAGAATAAGGGCATTATATACGCATTTCAATACCTTGATTGGCCATATATTCTTTAGCTTCTTCAATGGTATATTCTGCAAAGTGAAAAATACTGGCTGCTAATACGGCATCTGCCCCTGCTTTTAGAACCCCATCTGCCATGTGTTGAAGGTTCCCTACTCCCCCTGAGGCAATAACAGGAATATTAACTGCATCAACAATGGCTTTGGTTAAAGGGATATTAAAACCAATTTTCGTGCCATCACGATCCATGCTAGTAACGAGTAATTCACCTGCTCCATAGGCTTCCATTTTTTTAGCCCATTCCACAGCGTCGATACCTGTTCCTTTTCGACCGCCATGGGTGAAGATTTCCCATTTATCTGTTTCTCCCTCTGCACTTATTTTTTTAGCATCAATCGATACCACAATACATTGTGAGCCAAAATATTCAGAGGCTTCTTTAATTAGCTCAGGATTAAAAACAGCCGCTGAATTAACTGCAATTTTATCGGCACCTGCATTTAACAGGATACGCATATCATTTACTTCGCGTATACCACCGCCAACAGTCAGTGGTATAAATACTTTAGAGGCTATACTTTCAACCACATGTACCATTGTTTCACGATTATCTGAGGTCGCTGTAATATCCAAAAAAGTGATTTCATCCGCACCTTCACGATTATAACGCTCAGCGATTTCCACAGGGTCACCTGCATCACGAATATTGATAAAGTTAACCCCTTTTACAACACGACCATTATCAACATCCAAACAGGGAATAATACGTTTTGCTAAACCCATAATAATTATCCTAAAATTTATTTTAGAAGGCGTTCCAATTCATTTAATTGCTTAGAACTCCTTAGGAATGAATAGTCAGATTATATGCCAAGAAAGCTTTCACCTGATAGACCTTCATTTTCCATAATTCGGCGTAATCTTTTTAAGGCTTCCATCTGAATTTGTCTAACACGTTCACGGGTCAAGCCTAATTCTTTACCTACTTGCTCTAAGGTTGCATTATCATGACCATGAAGACCAAAGCGACGTACAATAACTTCTTGTTGCTTAGGTTCTAATTGATAAAGCCAACTTTCTACTGAGTTATTAATATCTTGATCTCTAATCAACTCATCAGGTTCAGGAGCTGATGGCTCAGAAATAAAATTTACTAGCGGGCTATCACTGTCTTTTTTAACAGTAACGTCCAAAGATCCTGTCTGTTCACTAAATTTTAATAATTTTTGAACTCTTTCGATGGGTTTATCCAAAGCTTTAGCGACTTCAGCGACTGTTGGCTCTATTCCTTTTTGTTGCATTAATTCGCGCGATTTACGCAAATAAGCGTTTAACTCCTTATTGATATGTATAGGGAGGCGAATGGTGCGGGTTTGGTTCATCAGTGCTCGTTCTATATTTTGACGAATCCACCAAGTCGCATAGGTAGAAAAACGAAAACCACGTTCAGGATCAAATTTTTCTACCGCATGAATTAATCCAAGATTCCCTTCTTCGATTAAATCGGGTAATGCTAAACCACGGTTCATATAACGACGTGAAATTTTTACCACTAGGCGCAAATTACACACAATCATTTTAGTTCGACCTTCTTCATCACCTTTTAGGGCAAGCCGACCGTATTTTACTTCCTCTTCAGGTGTAAGTAAGGGGGAGTATTCTATTTCTTTTAAGTAGAGTTGAATCGCATCCAATTCTCTATTTGAAACTTTGCCCAACGTTTTAATCTCTTTTTTTAAACCAACTGCATGAGATACACTCTCTGTTAAATTGCTCAATGCCTTATCTGCTGATTTAATCGCTTCTTCTACTGATAAACTTCCTTGGTTCTCCAGCATTACAAGTTCCTTATGCTAATATTTAGTTAATAAACAGGTGGATATGGTTATTACCCATAGTGAGATATGTCCTTGTTTTTATCCACCCTACCATAGTGATAAGTGATTATCAGCTAAAAAAAAGCCCATAGATAAAAATTAACCAACCATAGTATAATAGAAATGGATTATTAGCCATTAGTCAAATAAATGACTTATTTTGTCAGTATAAAATATTAGCAAAACACTAAATTATCAAAATTATTTAATCATCGGTATTATAATCTTACTGTTTTCATTCCCTCATTATCATGGATTAAAATTATGCGCTGGAAAGGCAAACCCCAAAGTAAAAATGTAGAAGATCTCCGCAGACCTGATGGTTTTATGAAACGTAAAAGCACCAGTATGGGGGGGATTGGTCTTTTTATTATGTTACTGCTGTATCTTTTTTTTGGTCAAGGAAATAGCCTACTCGATTTCACAGGTGCAACAACACAAAATACTGCATCCAATCAAAGTAGAAATGATGGAAAATCAGATGAAGCAAAAGAATTTATTGGTGTTATTTTAAAATACTCAGAAGAAGCTTGGGGTAATATTTTTGCTCGTTCCAATATGCATTATCAAGAACCAATATTAAGAATATTTAGCAACTCTGTTACTTCAGCCTGCGGTAAAACATCCTCTGCCGCAGGACCCTTTTATTGCCCTGGTGATAATAAAATCTATATTGATCCTACTTTTTTTACCGAGCTAAACCAGATGGGGGGTAAAGGTGATTTTGCTAAAGCGTATGTGATTGCTCATGAACTAGGGCATCATATTCAAAGTTTACTGGGTATTACGGCTAAAGTGACCCGTATGCAACAACGAATGAATAAAACAAAAGCCAATCAAATGTCAGTTCGGCTAGAATTACAAGCAGATTGTTACGCAGGAATATGGGCACACCATACCGAAAAGAAACATAAAGTTTTGGATGATGGTGATATTGAGGAGGCAATCAATGCGGCCTACGTTATTGGTGATGACCATATGCAAAGACGTGCTGGAATGGGGGTTAATACGGCAGCCTTTACCCACGGCTCCTCTAAACAACGCGCTCACTGGTTAAAGATAGGAATGCTATATGGTAGTGTTTCTAAATGCGATACTTTTGCTGACTTGCGTTAACTTAAATTACCCTTCAGCTAAAGACAGAAGAGTTTTCTTGCTAGCAATTTTATTTCATGAACGGTTTCTTAACCTTTGTCATATTTTGCTATAAGCCTAAAACTTCTTATATAATGCGCCATTTTATTGATATTGGAGAGATGGCAATGTCTCAGCCTGTTGTTGGTGTGGTGATGGGAAGTAACAGTGATTGGGCTGTTATGTCTAAAGCGGTTGAGCAATTAGAGCAATTTGCGATTCCGCACGAATACCGTGTTGTTTCTGCACATCGTACTCCTGATCTATTATTTGAATACGCAAGCACTGCTAAAGAACGAGGTTTGCAAGCGATTATTGCAGGAGCAGGTGGGGCTGCACATTTGCCTGGTATGTTAGCGGCAAAGACAACTATACCTATTTTAGGTGTGCCTGTAGGCTCTCGTTATTTAAATGGTGTAGATTCACTGCATTCTATTGTGCAAATGCCAAAAGGCATTCCTGTTGCCACCTTTGCCATCGGTGAAGCAGGGGCTGCTAATGCCGCTTTATTTGCGATTGCATTATTAGCCAATAATAATGCTGATATTGCAGATAAATTAACTTTATTTCGTGATCAGCAACGTCAAGTTGCGATGAATATGTCCCTTCCTCCTGAGTAACGATTTGAGTAATAATTATGATTTTACCCGATGCAACCATTGGCATGTTAGGTGGTGGACAATTAGGACGTATGTTTATTACTGCGGCACATAATTTAGGTTATCGTGTGGTAGTACTAGAACCTGACCCTTATAGTCCCGCAGGTTTAATTGCCGATGAGCATCTTGTCGCCGCTTATGATGATCATGAGGCGATAATACAATTGGCACAGCGTTGTGATGTCATTACAACAGAATTTGAGAATATCCCTGCGAAGGTTTTAAAAACACTCTCAGCAAGCTGCCCTGTCCATCCTAAGGCATCAGTACTTGAGAAAACGCAAGATCGCAATATAGAAAAAGCCTTTATTCGTTCTTGTGGTTTATTACCCGTCCCCTATGGTTCAATTACAAGTTATTCAGAAATAGCCCCTGCCGTTGATAAAATCAAATTTCCAGCCATTATGAAAACAGCACGTTTTGGTTATGATGGTAAAGGACAATGTCAAGTGAATTCTTTAGATGAAGTAAAACAAGCTTACCGTCGCTTTGAACAGCAACATTGTGTACTTGAGCAAATGATTAATCTAAAATGTGAAATTTCGGTGGTATTGGCACGGAATGAAGCGGGTGAGAGTTGTTATTTTCCTGTCTCTGAGAATATCCATATTGATGGTATTTTGCACCAAAGCCTTGTCCCTGCCCGAGTATCAGATGATATCAAACAGTCAGTACAAGTGGCTGCAAAGCGTATTGCTGATAAACTTGATTATGTAGGTGTGTTGGCAGTTGAGTTTTTTATTACCCAAGAGGATGGCATATTAGTGAATGAGATTGCACCTCGCACACATAATAGCGGACATTACACAATGGATGCCTGTATTACGTCGCAATTTGAACAACAAGTGAGAGTGCTTTGTGGCTTACCCTTTGGAGACACTAGCCTATTAAGTCCTGTGGTAATGACTAATCTTCTTGGCGATTGCTGGAATCTAGCATTAGACAAGCCTATTCTCAATTATTCCTCTATCTTAGCGAGTAGCAAGTCAAAATTGCACCTTTATGCTAAGCGTGATGCAAGAATTGGACGAAAAATGGGGCATTTCAATACATTAGCAAAAACAAGTCAAATTGCTAAAGAAGAAGCGGATGCTATTTTTATGCAAATAAATAAAACGATATCAATACCATCATGCTAGAGAATGCACATTTTATTTTCATTTGGGTTTCATTATTATTTTACCTAATGCGTGGGGGTTTCGTGTTTGCGAATAAGTCCTCTAAAACTATCACAACACTCAATGCGCTTAGTAGTATGGCATTGTTTGGTTCTGGTATTGCTATGGTGTTTCTTATTAGCAATATCTCCTTTGCAAATGGCTGGGTGATGACTAAATTAATCGGTATTTTGTTATACGTTGGGTTAGGTATTATTGCTCTCAAACCTGGTTTATCAAAACCAACCTCCCTCTTTTTATGGCTATTAGGCTTAGCTGTATTCGCCTATACTTTTGCAGTTGCCAAGCTTTTTCTAGAGCCAATAATATGAGTTATAACAATAAAAACTATCTGAATAAACTTCGCAGGGATATTACCTTTACAGAGCAACTTAGTGGGCAATCTTTAAATTATCACACTACTTGGGGGCTTTTCTCGCCGCGTGAAATTGATGAAGGGACACGTTTATTTATGAAACACATTAAGGTCAATCCTGATGATGATTGTTTTGATCTAGGTTGTGGTTATGGTCCAATCGGTTTAACCTTAGCAAAACTAGCCCCTCAAGGACAAACCTTGATGGTGGATAAAGATTTTATGGCGGTTGAATACAGTAATAAAAATGTAAAAATCAACCAAATAAAAAATGCCAGCGCAATATTAAGTAATGGATTTCAGCATGTTGATCCCGCATTGCGATTTGATTTGATCGCTTCCAATATACCTGCCAAAGTAGGCAAGGAAATGATGTCATTAATATTGCATGATGCACGGGATCGGCTCAAGCCAGAAGGGCGACTTTATTTAGTCACCATAAATGGTTTACGCCAATACATGAAACACAATTTAAAGGAAGTATTTGGTAATTATAAAAAGCTAAAACAAGGTGCAAGGTATACAGTTCATTTAGCAGTCATATAAAAATGATAAAATGATAAGTTTTTATCTAATAAAAAAGAGGGGATTGAAAAATAAAAATGTGAATGCTTTTTAGGCGAAATAATTATTTATGGATCAATCTATAGAGGTAAAAATGTACAGTAATTTAGAACGACAGGATATTATAACTCGCTTTATTCATAATGAATATGAGCAGATTTTTTGTGATAAATGCATGCTGACTTTTCTAACTAATGTTTATCATTTCGACGCACAACATGTTTTATTAGAAAAACGTTCATTAGGTTTAGAATATTTTTGCGAAGCCATTAAAACATTAAAACTTAGCAAAATCCCTAAGGTTGAACGCATTATTGTTTTAGATGAAGAGGATAATGTGATTGACCCCCCGCCCTCAAAAGAGGAGGTTTTTTCAGGGCGAGAAACCGATTATCGTTATATTTATGTGATTGAAAGATTAGTACATTTAAGCGATAAAGATACTGCTTTTTTCAATAAAAGTGTTAAAGATATGGATTGGAAAAATGATAGCGAACGTCAACAAATTCTCGCTATAGTAGAACAACAGTATGGAAAATTATTATCTGTAGAAATTAGTTATCTCTATGATTTTTATGCAAAACATAGCAATGTATTGGCTTGGGATTTACATGGTGATAATTTAATGCAAAAAATAGATTCGGATGAAATTGTCGTGATTGATCCTTATACACGGAGATCTTAATGAGAATAACAAAAAAAAAGTTAACCATAGCGATTATTTCTGATACCCATTCTCATTTAGATCAACGTATTATTGCGCTGATTAAAACATGTGACTATGCCATTCATGCAGGTGATGTTTGTGGAGAAGCTGTTCTAAATTCAATGCAACCTAAAACAGGAACACTTTTTGCAGTCGCAGGAAATAATGATGCTTACTGTCATGAGGGCAATACTTTACCAAATGAGATAAATTTGGAATTACCGCATGGAAAAATTTCCATTGAACACGGACACCGACACGGAATGTCACAACCATCACATCAATCATTGCGTAAGAAATATGCTGATTCTCGTATTATCGTGTACGGTCATACTCATAAACAGGTTGTGGATAAAGATGCTTTGCCGTGGATTATCAATCCTGGTGCGGCTGGATTAGTACGTAATCATGGTGGACCATCTTGTTTAATTCTTGATTGCAACAACGATGATTGGCAGATTAAAATGATCCGTTTTGAAAATACTGAACAAATATAAAATAACCAATACCATTTGGTACACTATGAAAAAACAAAACCAATTAGAATCCAGTTTATACCCTATTGAACAATCCTTTAAACAACCCATTATACTTATGGCACTACTGGTCTTAATACCTGCATTGATACTCTTTTTTATCGTCGGGGCATCTGATATAGGACGTGCTTTAAAGATATTTTTTGGTAATTGGATTTCACCTATTATTCTCTGGTTTTTTGCCGCTAGTTTTTTTCACCTATGGTTAAAAAGTAAAAAGCTAACAAGAGAAAAACAATATACACAACAACTCTTTCAATTTTATATTGATAATAACATTGATATTTCACTGCAAAAAATTCAACAGTACAGTGAGCAAGCTAATATTCCTGAAGATAATTTATTATTAGCACGGTCTAATTTATATTTAAAACATACAGGTAGCACTGAAGATATTGATGAAGCCTTTGGTATTAAAGAACGTGAGTTTTTGCGTGGTTCTTATGCCTTATCGCATTTTATGGTATGGGCTATTCCTATTGTCGGTTTTATTGGCACAGTTTGGGGGATTAGTAATGGTATTTCACATTTCTCTCATGCCATGACAGCGACTAACTCGGTCACAGATGTCTCTGCGATGCTAAAAGAAAGTCTCCCCTTAGTCACTAACTCATTAGCAACGGCATTTGACACGACTTTATTGGCCTTATTATTAAGCGTACCGTTAATGATGATGATGCTTTGGATGGAAAAACAAGAAGAAGCGTATCTTATCCATCTGGATGAAATGTGGTTTCATGATATAAAGCCCTTATTCGTATCAAAACAAGTTTCTACTAGTGTTGTTATGTCTGATGCAGGGGGGGGAAGTATTCAAACAGGTTCTGCAGAGGCATCTGTGCAATTGGTGGCTAATGAAATTAAGCTATTAAGTACTCAAATTGGTGCACTTCAAGAAACAATGGAAGACCTTTATGAAACTACCTTTGCCAATAAAATAGATCAAAACAATGGCAACTAGAACCCGTCGATACGCACGTTATTTGCCTGAAAAAAAATTGGAAATCAGCCTGTTTCCCTTTTTAAGCATCTTTTTGTCGGTAATGGGAGTGCTTTCCTTTATTAATATTTTAAGTAGCATCCATACGCCACAAAAAATAGAAATGGCAACACAATTAGAACAAGGTTATAAAGTTGCTTTTCAAATATTTAGCTTACCAGAGGGAATTATTATTGTCCCCCCTGTTTCACGTCTTGAAGATTTACAGCAGGTCATTGATGATACTGATGTGCGTGATGAGATTGCTAGCATTATTGTGCAACGCAAACAATTTATTGCCGATCTTAAAGCCTATAAAGGATCAGTGGATGATTTTGCCATAGAGCCTGATATTGATAAAATTTCTGAGTTATTAAAAGAAATTCGCTTTATCAATGAAGAGGCCTTAAAGCATAACTTTCTTTACGAAGAGTTTATTTTATTTGGCATTTACCCTGATGGCGGTAAGGCATATCATAAAGTCCGAAACGTGATGGCACGCTCTCAAGATGCTAGTAGCATTAGTGTCGGTTTAGAACCACTCGATGCCAATTGGACGCTGAATATTGACGGTACACCTACTATTAAGACTCAACAGGGGGCGCAATGAAGCAATATATTAATGTTGATTCACTCACTGATATTGTCTCTAACTCCGTTGGTATTCTGATTATTTTAGCCGTGGTCAGTCTTATTCATGATAATAGTAAAACCTATCAATTAGAAATTCCCATTGAACACCAAAGTGAGTTAGCACCTATCTTTATTATTGCTAAAGATGACAAATTAATTGTCTTGGATATGGATAAAATTTTTACTAATGCCGCTATGCAAGCAACCGATGGTGCTGCAGGTGGTAAGCGGATTTTTCCATTAAATTATGGACAGCTCTTTGCACAGATTGATGATCGAGAAGGCATTGTCTTTCACGCACAAGATATTGCAGGCAGTAAAGATTGGCATCATTTTACAACACTGCAAAAAAATAACAGCACCTTACGACAACAACTCAATCAAATTGACCCTAAAAAGCAATTTGCTTATTTTTTTGTTTATGATGAAGTGGGTGATAGCAATATTTCAGGTAGCGGTTTTGAAAGTTTTCGTATAGCGCGTGAATATCTCAAATCTAAACATATAAAATCAGGTTGGAAGCCTGTAGATTCTGATCATCCTGCCAGTATTTGTGATATGAGTTTTAATGCATTATGCAAATACTTACCTTCTTATTTAGGCTCTTCTTAGGATGAATTAAGGTTATGGGTAATGCGATGACTGACAGTAGTATAAAGAACATGAGTAATGAAGAGCTTTTTCAAGTCTCATTACTAAATCTTAAACGGGCGATGTTTCAACAAAGCCGTACCCAACGCCGTGTTGCATCGCGTGTCCGTACGCTAATTCGTGCCGTTGTAATAGGACTGGTTGCGGCATTATTTTTCATTCTTTATCTGGTTTTTATTCTGACTAATCAGGTCAATACTCTCAGCAATAGCCTTGATACTATCTCAAAACAGGCGATTGAAGTGCAATACAGTATGGATGATATTGAAATAGCAATGATGACCTTTGAAACCTATATGAATGAATTACCAGGGATTGATGTATCTGTCTCAGGCATTGAAAATAATGTCTTAAATATGACGCGAAGCTTTTCTGCCATTACCCAAAATATTGTGCTTGTTACCACTGAAATTGATATATTACAAAACACCTTGGCAGGAATGGGGCAAAATACCTTGGTCTTAAAGCAAGTATTACGACAAGTCACAGGAGATGTTGCAGATGGAGTCAAACCCATTAAACGCTTTAATAACCTCAATCCTTTTGGTTTTTTTAGGTAAATAAGAATGAATCTGACCCGACAACAACTTGAAGATTTATACCAAAATATGGATGAAGTGGCCCAAAATTCAAAGCATCATGAAGAATTGGCAAAAAAGAGTATTAAGATAACCAATCGTGTTATTTATATTTTTACCGCTCTTGGCGCAATATTGGTTGCTTTACTTTTATTTAATTTTATCTTTTTTAATAAAGCCATTACCCATTCTTTAAACAGTATGGCTACAATTAATAAACAAGTGATTGAATTACGCCATACAATGGATGATATTACCTCATCAATCAAAAATATGGGTAGTAATGTTGAATATTTACAAAGAATTAGCGGCTCTATTAATAAAATGACACAAGCAACGAAGCAAATGAGTCTTTCTATGCAACAACTAAAACAACAAACAAAAAGGCTTAGCGTACAAACTCATGCTATCAGTTTTCACTCATCAACAATTAATCAAAATTTTTCACAAATTAATCACTCTGTTGGAAATATCTCTTACTCTGTGCATCAAATTGCCAAGCCGATTAAACAATTTATTCCAATTCCCTAGAGACTGTGCAACGCTAGAGACTAAATCAAATAAATTTGATGCATTATGACCACATTTGCAATAATGAAATGACTATAAATAGACCACTAGGAGCATCGAATGAAAAATAAACAAAATTTTGCTTTATTACTTTTCAGTATTACCTTAATGATTAGCAGTCATTTCGCGTTTGCTGATGAAAGAAAACCCGTTGGTATTACCCCTGATTTGATGAGTGTTACCATTAAAGTCGATGGCAAAGTAATTAAAGTTAAACGTAATCAAGATAATGATCATCTGATCAATCCCGCATTTGCTAAAACATCACGCGCTTGCCCCCCCTTTTGTATTCAACCGATGAACCTTGTCAAGGGCGTAGAAACCATTGGCGAAGTAGAGGTGGTTCATTATATTAAAAAAATGAGTGAAGGCGATACCTCCATTGCTTTAGTTGATTCACGTACGCCTGAATGGTTAGTGCGAGGCACGATTCCAGGCGCTATCAATATCCCTTGGACAAAGCTAGTACCCGCTAAAGGTGCAACCACAGAGGGAATTATTAAAATTCTCAGTGATAATTTTGCGGTTAAATTAGCCAAAGACATGGATGCAGATGATGTTGATGAAGCCATTGTAGAAGGCAAAGCAGGATCGACACTTGATTATTCCAAAGCAAAAACATTAGTCATGTTTTGTAATGGGATGTGGTGCGGACAATCCCCTGCAAGCATTAAAACCTTAGTAAAATTTGGCTACCCTGTTGAAAAAATAAAATATTTTCGCGGTGGAATGCAAACATGGGAACTACTAGGATTCTCAACAATAAAAAAGAAAGAAGAAAAATAATTAACAGCTCGGCATCCAAGCTTTAGCTTGTGCGAGTGACAATAAAGCTTAAACTGAGCCCGACGGGGTTTGTAATTCCGTCGGAACATTTTGTTTTAAAGAAGCCTTACAGGAAACTGTGAGGCTTTATTGCGTTTAAGCTAAACGTGTGGATAGGTTTACAAAACTTGTCCAGCTAGAGATGCGTCTTAATCAATTGATTATTCTTGTTCCCAAATTCCTATTTGGAAACGTTCCTAAATATAAAGCGTAGTGATGGGTTATTAGTGTACCAGATAGATAAAATAAGCAGATATGGCTAACGCGCTAGAAACAATAATAAGTTGAATAGGGTTAATTAACTGCTACAATATATCTACTATTTACTATAAAATTATGATATAATATAATTATGTATTCAATAGGAAAATTTGCAAAACTAATCGGACGAAGTATACAAACACTAAAGTCATGGGATAA
>WGBH01000245.1 GCA_015494435.1 Thiotrichaceae bacterium
ACTCAAACGATGAAGTTTAGATTTATAGATTTTCTTATACTATTTTATAGATATTTGTCGGTTTTTCTTGTCGGTAAGCCTATCTCTCATTTTAATCGATTATTATTAATTATCTTCTGGTTAGTGTCTCCGCTATTGCAAGCAGAGCCTATGGGATTAGTCTTAAATGATGAAGCTAAAAATATTAAGATTAATCCCTACTTGTATATCTTAGAAGATCCCGATAGAAAACTAACGATAGAGCAAATAATATCCCCAAAATATACTCGGCAATTTGTAAAAAATACAACCGCTAGAGAAAGTTTTGGTCGTAGCCAGTCTGTTTATTGGATGTATTTTGATATCACTATAGCCTCTAAGCAGCAATGGTATTTATTGTTTGACCATACCCTTATTGGCGAGTTAGCGTTATTTACAACTTCAAAATCTTCTCCAGCAACCTTTGTCGCTACACCGTTTCCACGGATTGAAAACTATCGAACCCCTCTTTTTGCGCTAAATTCAACGCATCAAAAAAAATTGAGAATTTATCTGCGCGTTAGCTCTTCTAAAAGAGTTTTACTCTTGCCTATAAGATTGGTTAAACCGCTGGAGCTAGTTAAAATTAGCCAGTTTAACAGCATGTTTTATTCGTTTATTCTTGCGGGTCTTATCATTCTTTCGCTCTATAATTTATTTTTATATTTTAGCTTGAGAGAACCAAGTTATCTTGCCCTGATTGTTCTGATCATGGCATTACTGATTATTTTATATAGAGATAGCAATCTGTTTTCTATCCTCTCTTTTTTAAATAAAGAAAGTAATGATTTTTTCTCTGCTCCTGAGCTGATTGGAATGGCAGCCGCCTTGCAGTATTGGCGTTATATTAATGACAATAGTAATATTCTACTGGATAGATTTTTACAAGTGGTGATATGGGGACACTTAATAATGATTCCCTTTATTGCTTTTATTCCTATGAATCAATACTGGATTTACCTTATTGCAACTCTCCTTTTCCCGATCTTTATACTCTGGATAAGCAAAACAGCATGGGCAGGTCATCAACCGACTATTGGTATTTATTGGGCTGCTATTGTCTTTATTTTAACCGTTTTTCCTTCTCTATTAGCACAAATTAATCTGATTCAATATTCAAGCAACATAATCTATCTAGCTCATATTGGAATATTAGTGGCTACACTCTTATTATCTCTTTCACAGGCAGAATTTATGCGTAAATTACGTATACGTGCTGCGCAATTAGATACAAAAAATAAAGCAAAAGATAAATTTCTTAGCACTATGAGTCATGAATTACGTACTCCGATGCATGCAGTGGTTGGAGTAGGAGAACTCCTCAAACAAACCTCCTTAACCAATGAACAAAGTCGTTATGTGCAAACACTAGAAACGGCTTCTGGTCATATGCTTAATACGATTGACGATATTCTTGATTTTTCTCAAATTGAAGGTAATTATTTAAAATTAAAACCCGTTAATTTTCAGCTTAATCATTTATTGCTACAAATGCAGGAATTATTCGATATTCCCGCCATGAATAAGGGCTTAACACTAAATATAAACCTCATATCTCCCGTTACTAATGAATTAAAAGGAGATGTAACCCGTTTGAGTCAGGTGTTGGTTAATTTATTAGGCAATGCGGTTAAATATACACAAAGTGGAACGATTGAACTAAGGGTTGAACCGCTCAAATCAAATTCTCAGCATCATCTGGTATTATTGTTTAAAATTATTGATACAGGCATTGGGATTGATGAACAACAGCAAAGACAGTTATTTAATCCATTTTACCAAGTGGATGAGGGAAGTACGCGAAAATTTACTGGCTCGGGGCTAGGACTCTCTATTAGCCATCATTTAATAGAGAAAATGGGTGGCAAATTAGAAGTAAAAAGTACGCTAGGTAAAGGGAGTTGTTTTTTCTTTACCTTGATTTATCCAATCAATAAAAAAACAAAAGATAAGCAATATAGACAAAAGCAATATGGACATCCACAGGATAAAATAGAGTGTCTTAGCAATCAGGGCAATGCTTTAGAAGGCGCTTGTGTTTTATTAGTTGATGATGATGAAATTAACCTCTTTATTGGTGAAAATTCCTTACAAAAATTAGGGGCTATTGTGATCACCGCAGACAATGGTGAAGAAGCAATACAGCAAATCCAACAACATTATTTTGATTTTGTGTTTATGGATATTAATATGCCAAAAATGGATGGTTATGAAACCGCAAAACAAATTCGCGCTAATCCTAACTATCAACAGCTACCGATTATCGCTTTAACAGCAGATACAATGATCAATAAAAATCCAGATTATATTCAATCAGGAATGAATGATTTTTTAGTCAAACCTTTTAAAATAGAAGAGTTAAAAGATATTTCTGAGTATTGGTTTAAGCAAGCCAAGTAGAATGCATTCTATGCACCTTTAGCCT
>WGBH01000246.1 GCA_015494435.1 Thiotrichaceae bacterium
ATTTAAAGGAAGCGTCACTATTTGGGTAATAAAAACAAACATTATCAAATTTTATAGTTTGAAAATTAGCAAATAAATCAGTAAATAATACATCATTAGGAGATAGATTATCAGTATATGCAATTGCCTCATCCATGTCCTTTTCAAGAGCAAATAAATCATCAATCGCCATATTAACTCGGTTAATTATTGGAATCATATTCACTAAAATAGTTGTCGGACCAATTAGAAAAAGCAAGGTTGCTGAAATTTTGGAAATATCTTTAATATGTTCATGATAAAAATTGGGAACAATAAAAATGACGACGGGTAATAAAGCATAGATAAATAGACGACCAAACCCCCATACTCGCGACTCAGGTTTTCTAACAGCAGCTTTAATGTCTTGGGCTTCATTAGAAACATCTGCGATACGTTTTAAAAGATCACTACTCTTATTGGGGTTCATTTTAATTTCTTTAAACCCATTTACTAAATGAGAAATAGATTGAAAGTATATTTTTTCTTTTTTTCTCACTGTTTCTAATGATTTTTTGATAAAACGGGAATGTGATAAAAAATAAACTATACCTATTCCCAAAGCAATCATAGTAATAATAAAAGTAATAGGGGAAATATACCCTAAATACAAAAATGAAAAAATCATTAATGTAAACATTTGAAAAGCACCAATAATTTGCGGGGTCGCTTGTGAGATTAATGTATCATTTTGTGTTAAGCGACCATAAAGATTATTACTGCCTATTTCTTCAATAAAGAATAGCTCTACTTTTTGTACTTTTTGAGTAAGACGTGTTCTAGTATTAAAGATAGCATCTTCAATGAGATTGATAGCACTATCAAAAGCATACCATTGCCCATAAAGAAACAGAATAAAAGTAATTAGATAGAGAATAAAATATTGCGTTAAATCTTCACCATTAATAACTGCTTCTGTCGCATGATTACTAATAACAAGTAACAAACTATTTGCTAAACCAGAAATAGTCGCTATTAACAACATTTGATTATAAGAGTCGGTCGTTTCTTTTTCGATGAATTTAAGTAGTTGCATAATATGGAATTTATTAAACGCAGTATTATTTTATTTCTTTAGTGATTATTTCATGTGTCCTGTGTAACTTCTCATCTAAAGGCTTATCAAATAGTTTCCAATTTTATGAAAGAGCTCCAAATGGAATTGAGCTATAGAGTCTATAATAAAAGCAACACTAACTCTATAAAACTATTTTGTTAAGAAATGTTAAACAACTAGCATCATCCCCCCCCTAAGTTTTGGACAAGGATCCTATTGTTTTCAATGGCTTATAGAGATTAATAGGGAGATTGCATTGAAAACCAAGTCTTTAAATGGAGTAACTATATCCTTTTGAAAGGAAATACATCATTAAACGTCACATTACTTACTAGTTAAGTAAAGGAGTTAATTATCTGAAAAAGTTTAGACACTGTATCGAGTTGTATCTTTACACCCTGCATCCTCAAAGCCTTTTTTTCTCAATAGACAGGCATCACAAACCCCACAGGCCTTTCCGTTATTATCAGCTTGATAGCACGTTACTGTTTGTGAGTAATCGACACCGAGTTGATGCCCTGTGAGAATAATATCGGCTTTGGTCATATTGATAAGGGGTGTGTGAATTTTAAATTTATCGCCTTCAATACCTGCCTTAGTGGCTAAATTTGCTGTTTTCTCAAACGCTTGGATAAATTCTGGACGACAATCAGGGTAGCCAGAATAATCAACCGCATTGACACCAATAAAGATAGCACGAGCTTCTAAAACTTCTGCCCATGCTAAGGCAATGGAGAGAAAAACCGTATTACGTGCAGGTACATACGTAAGTGGAATCCCTTCGCTTGGCGTGGTTGGAACATCAATATGAGTATCCGTTAGAGCAGAGCCTCCAAAACGGGATAAATCCAAATCTATTATTTTATGCTCAACTCCTTTTGAGCTTGTAATACGTTTTGCTGCAGTTAATTCCACACTATGTCGTTGCCCATAACGAAAACTAAGCGCATGGCACTGATAGCCTTGCTTTATTGCAAGTGCCAATAAGGTAACGGAGTCCATTCCTCCTGATAATAGAATCACTGCTTTTTTTTTCACTGATGTAACCTCATTATTTAATATACAAATACTAGTCTATTTCTCTGATTAATGTACTAAATAACACTGTCATCGACTTATTTCAACTGACATTCTAAGCAGTGAAAATTGAATAACTTCCTTATCTTAGCACTGCAAAATTTGCTTATTCAGTCTAAAATTAGAAGACGGAAAGATATTCTTTGTCAACTTAAGGACACAGGGGTTTGAAGAGCAAGATTCAAAATAGATCTTCAAAGTGACAAGCTTTTACAATATTGACGATGGGAATCTGCCAGTTTAAGTATTTTTATAAAAGTTGATAGAGAGAAAATTAGCATGCTTAAAAAGATAATTATTAGCTTAGTTTTGTTTGCCATCATCATCGCCACAGCGATGTATTTTATGAATAAGACAGAGTCTTCTTCAAAAGCATCATCAGAAGAAATTGAGCTGAGCGAGGAAGAGATGCGAGCGATTGAGCTTTTAAATGAGGAAATAATACAAGATCAATGTGCTGTCTATGCGGACGAGGATAATATTAAGGATGAGGAGCTGAAAGCATACCTAAGCTCTTGTGTTGAAGAATTAAAAGCTGAGGCAACAATGGTTGAGCCAGAAGA
>WGBH01000247.1 GCA_015494435.1 Thiotrichaceae bacterium
ATCAATGGCAGCGTCTAAATCACCATCAGTTTCAACTAATACTTTTTTACAGTCCATCATGCCAGCGCCAGTACGCTCACGTAATTCTTTTACCATTGTAGCTGTAATAGCCATAATTAAATTTTCCTAAAATTTCTATAGATTTGATAAAGACATCCTCTATGATAGCTCTTGCAATCATAGACGGATAAGCTTTAATTTAGGAGGTTTCAAACAATGATTGTACCAATCTTAATTTGTCTTTTTGTTTCTAGCTTGAATTATCTCAATCGTTGCGTAGGGCGATGCGCCTTTTGAGATGCTTCAATCAGAGACAAAAAATAAGCAAGATCAAGAGATGGGTAGAATCATTATTTGAAATTTCCTTAGTTTACTGCTGTGTCAGCAACAACTTCTTTTTCTACTGGAGTTGCTACGGGAGTTATTTCAGCAGGTCTTTCTTCCGTTGCTGGAATAGGCGTTGCTTCTTGTGTTGCCGCTTGCATATCAGCTGCGGTTGTAGCCCCGCTCAAATGACCATCAGCGATAGCCTCAGCCATTGCAGAAGCATACAGTTGGATAGCACGGATAGCATCGTCATTACCAGGAATAATATAGTCAATACCATCTTGTGAACTATTGGTATCAACGATACCAATCACAGGGATACCTAATTTTACTGCTTCTTTAACAGCAATGTTTTCGTGCCCCACGTCAATAACAAATAATGCGTCGGGAAGTTTCTTTAGATATTTAATACCACCTAGTGTTTTTTCAAGTTTTTCTTGCTCACGCGTTAGAGTTAATACTTCTTTTTTCACCAAACGATCCATAGAACCATCATGTCGCATTTTTTCTAAATCATGCAAACGGCGAACGGATTGTTTCACTGTTTTATAGTTAGTCAACATACCACCTAACCAGCGAAAATTAACATAAGGCATTTTACAGCGAAGGGCTTCTTCTTTTATTGTATTTTGAGCGGCACGTTTAGTACCAACAAACATGATTTTACCGCCTCTTGCAGCAATTTTTCCTGCAATATTCAGTGCATCATTGAACATTGGTAGTGTTTTTTCAAGATTAATGATATGAATTTTATTGCGTGCACCAAAGATATAAGGTGCCATTTTAGGATTCCAATAACGAGTCTGATGTCCAAAATGAACACCTGCCTCTAACATTTGACGCATAGTTACTCTTGCCATAATTTTTTCCTTTTTCGGGTTAGACCTCCACGTACCCCAACGAACAACTAATGAATTTGCTCTTATACAAAAACAAAATAATCAGCACCCTGTTAGATGTGTCGATACGTGTGTGAAATAAAACGGGGATAAATTGGAGAAAATTTCTTAAAACTCCATACCCAGTTAGTTAAGTTTTTTGCTAAATATAGCGCGCGTTTTATACCACACTATACCTATTGAAACTACTTTTCTGTTATCCTAACTTACAAATAAATTTTAAGGAAACGTGTACAACTAATGTCTGTTATTATTAAAAATAAAGAACAAATAAGAAAAATGCGTATTGCAGGAAAGCTTGCCGCTGATGTGTTGGAGATGATTGAACCCTATGTGAAGGTAGGTGTAACCACCGATGAACTCGATAAAATTTGCCATGATTATATCGTGGATGTACAAGAGGCAATTCCTGCGCCGTTGAATTATCATGGTTTTCCAAAGTCTATTTGTACCTCTGTGAACCATCAAGTTTGTCACGGTATTCCCAGCCCTAAGAAACTAAAAAAAGGAGATATTATTAATATTGATATCACCGTGATTAAGGACGGTTATCATGGTGATACCAGTAAAATGTTTTTTATTGGCAAGCCGACTGTTGCCGCAAAACGAATTTGTGATATAGCACATGAGGCATTATATATAGGAATAAAAGTGGTAAAGCCAGGAGCGCATTTGGGGGATATTGGTCATGCGATCCAGACATTTGCTGAATCACAATATTGTTCTGTAGTACGTGAATATTGTGGTCATGGTATTGGTGAGAGCTTTCATGAGGCGCCACAAGTAGTACACTATGGCAAACCAGGTACGGGAATACTCTTAAAGGAAGGAATGATCTTCACCATTGAGCCAATGATTAATATTGGTAAACGCCATGTGAAGCAACTACCTGATAAATGGACAGTGGTTACCAAAGATCATTCATTATCAGCGCAATGGGAGCATACGCTTTTAGTCACTAAAACAGGCGTTGATATCTTAACTTTGCGAAAAGAAGAAGGGAATCCTTTAGGAACTTCCTTGGAGTAGCCTTAAGCAATTAGCAACGAATATCAGTTTTTTATTTCATATTTTTGCTTGTGCGGTATAACGCCCCGCACACCACCTTTTGGGTTTTCTATATCACCCGTATAGCGTGGAATCATATGAATATGGATATGCGGTACAGACTGTCCTGCCGCCTTGCCAATATTAACGCCAATATTATAGCCATCAGGATTATGTTTTTTATCAATGATTGCCTTCATTTGATCCACGAGTTCCCAAATGGCTGCTTTTTCTTCCCGTGTGGCATTAAAGTATTCGGCAATATGATGACGTGGCACAATAAGACAATGACCGGGACTAACGGGGGAATTATCATTAAGAACGTAAGCTAAGTCGTTTTCAATGGCAATCCCATCTTCTATCACAATATCCCTTTTTGAACATAAGGGACAACCTGTATTCTCTGACATTTCTATAATCTCCTAGCGTAGGAACTTTAAGCAAAATAAAACAAGGTCGTGTAAAATGAATTACACGACCTTATAGTTTATACCCAAATGGAATAAATTACTTCATTTCAAATGCTTCAAGCTTTTTTTCGGTCAATTCTTTTTTCAAGGTTACATAATTAGGTAGACCATTTTTATAAGGAGGATAATCTTCGCCCTCAATTAATGGAAGCAAGTATTCACGACAAGCATCGGTAATACCAAAACCATCTTCACTGATATACTCCATCGGCATCATCTTCTCAACATTAGCGATATCTTTTAGATCACCTGAGCCGATTTCCCACGCATAAGGATTATTAGAGGTACGGATAATAGCAGGCATCACTGAGTTTTTGCCTTCTAATGCCATATTCACAGCTGCCTCGCCGAGTGCGTAAGCTTGCTCTGTATCGGACTTAGAGGCGATATGACGCGCCGCACGTTGCAGGTAATCAGCAACGGCCCAATGGAATTTATAGCCTAATGCTTCTTTAATGATATTAGCAACAACAGGAGCCGCGCCGCCTAATTGTGCATGACCAAAATCATCACGCGTCCCTTGTTCTGCTAGGAAGCGTCCATCCGGCCATGCCGTTCCTTCTGAAACAACGATAGTACAATAGCCGTGACTCTTCACTTTGGCATCAACTAAGGCTAAGAATTTCTCTTGATTAAACTTAACTTCAGGAAAAAGAACAACCACAGGGATATCATTATCTTTATCCGCAGCTAATGCACCAGCTGCCGCGATCCAACCTGCATGACGACCCATTACTTCTAACACAAAGATTTTCGTCGAAGTCGCTGCCATAGAAGCAACATCATAACTCGCCTCACGAGTTGAAATGGCAATATACTTAGCCACTGAACCAAAACCAGGGCAGTTATCGGTAATTGGTAAATCATTATCAACGGTCTTAGGTACATGAATTGCTTGAATAGGGAAGCCTGTTTTTTCAGAAAGCTGAGACACTTTAAGACAAGTATCCGCCGAGTCACCTCCACCGTTATAGAAAAAATAACCAATATTATGCGCTTTGAAGACTTCGATTAAACGATCATATTCTGCTTTGTTATCCTCTAAAGATTTCATCTTGTAGCGACAAGAGCCAAACGCCCCTGATGGTGTATGACGCAACGCTGCAATATCCTCATCTGACTCCTTGCTAGTGTCGATAAGATTTTCCATCAATGCACCAATAATACCGTTTTGACCCGCAAAAACAGTACCAATTTTATCAGGATGTTTGCGAGCAGTTTCAATAACCCCGCAAGCTGATGAATTAATTACAGCGGTCACACCGCCTGATTGAGCATAAAAAGCATTCTTTACTGCCATGTTGATATTTCCTACGTTTTATAAATTGCTTGGAACTTCCTGACTCCCTAAGGGCATTTCATGGATTCAGATATTAATTAGGAGGGCATTTCTACGCTAAATTTTATCTGGTGTATATATATCTTATGTTATATGCAGGGCTAGAATGCTTGAAAAGCCTAGTAGATCGGGGTTGAATTATTATTTATAATGTAAATTAGTATTTTTTATTACTATCTTATTCAATATTAAAGATAAGGGAATTATATTAATATTTATCTATTAAATTTTATCTAGATGACTAAAAAACTGAAGCTTTTACTCCTTTGGCTAGAAAATTATCTATCTGAAAAAACTATAAATGCAAGGGATAGATTGAATTTTTAGAATAAATCCTTTTATTTAGAATAGACTATTAATTAAAATTATATTGCCATTTTTTTGTTTATATAGGGTGATTTACTGAGAAAGTGCTATTATTAAATGATTTGTTAA
>WGBH01000248.1 GCA_015494435.1 Thiotrichaceae bacterium
CAATAATTTATGTTATTTGTTTAAAAATAATCAGAGCGTACAATGCGCCTAACATCATATTTTCCTATATAAAGTATTAAAACGGAAAAATGATAAGATATTATTTTTAAAGAAAATTAAATTTTAAGTAACTCTAATTATATTTATGCGAATAAGTCAATAGCTAAAAACTGGAGCATGGAGTTATAAAATCAACACTCTTCAAAAATCCTAGCTTTGCAATGAGCACAGCCCTTTTTGTCTAAATGTTGGTATATCTTATGAATAGCCTCTGTTTTGATATCAAAAAAGTGATCATTGCCTATTTGCTTAATAAAATGAGATTTAGCTGCAAATTCATACACATTTCCTTTTAAACCCACAAAGTACAACCCCCCATTGAGTTTTAATAAACGTTTATTTTCTGCCACTAGCACTTCAACGCCTGCAAGATCAATAAAATTAATGCCACTCCCTTCAATCAAAATATGATGGATATTTTCTTTTTCCACAATACTTGCAATGCATTTTTGAATATGATTGATAGAGCCAAAATAGATCGACATATCAATTCTAATCATTTTTAACTGAGGGCATTCCTGTAATTCTCTATTAGAAATATTCACCAATTTTCGATGTGTATTAGCAGGATCATCATCAATTGATAACACAGGAATATTAGGTGTAGATGTTTTTGCCAAGAAAAGGACTAGCGATAATAACACCCCAAGATAAATAGCAAATTCCAATTCAAGAAATAGAGTCGCAAAAAAGGTCGTCAATAAAATAGCCGATTCTGATTTGCTAAAGGATAAGGTTTGTTTTATATGATGAAAATCTATTAAATTATAAGCAACCAAAAGAATCACCCCCCCCATAGCAGCAATAGGGAGATAGGCTGTTAATGGTGCAATCAATAACACAATAATAATCAAAGAAATGGCGGCAAAAATAGCGGATAATGGTGTTTTTGCACCCGCTTCAAAATTAATCCCTGTACGTGTGAAAGAGCCTGAACCTGCATAGCTAGAAAAAAAGCTACCCACTATATTAGACATCCCTTGACCTATAAATTCTTGATTAGAATCTATAGATTGACCTGATTTAGTCGCAACCGCTCGACTAATCGAGATAGCTTCAATTAAACCAAGCAAAGCGATAGCAAATGCTTCAGGTGCAAGCGTTCTAATTGTTTCCATTGAGAAATCGGGCGTCGATAAGGATGGCAAATGGGCAGGAATTTCACCAACTAATGGAATATCGGAAGTATAGTCTTTTAAGAAAAGTGCTAACAGACTACCAACTACCATACCAATTAATAAGTTGGGTAGTTTAGGGACTAATTTTTTTACAGTAATAGCGGTTAATAACGTCACCAGAGCAATTAAAACAAGATGAATATTAATAGTACTAATACCGCCTAATAAATACCCCCAAGTATCTAAAAAAGACTCTCCTTTGGGGATAAGAATTCCCGTAATATGTTTCATTTGACTGGTCGCAATCAAAATCGCAGCCCCAGCGGTAAAACCAATGACCACCGTATGGGAAACAAAATTGACTAATGCACCTAAGCGAGCCAAACCAAAGGCTAATTGATACACACCTGCAAGAAAGGTCAATGTAAGTGCTAACGATATGAACTCGGGCGTTCCTGGCTCCACATTGTGATTGCTAATGGCTGAAAAAACAACAATTGAAATAGCAGTCGTTGGTCCTGAAACTAGATGAAAAGAGGAGCCAAATAAAGCCGCGATAATGGGCGTTACCATGGCAGTATAAAGACCGTATTCAGGTGGTAAACCTGCAATGGTTGCAAAAGCAACCCCTTGCGGCAGTACAATAACTGCACCTGTTAAACCTGCGATAAGATCAGCTTTAATGGATTCTTTGGTGACTAGTTTAAACCAAACTAGAAAAGGAAAAAAGGATTCAAAATTCATTATTAAACTACTATATTTGTTGTATATTCCTAAACCCACATTAAGCTTACGGATTCAGAATATTCCAAAAGGTGCGGATTGTAAACCTCATCACCGCATCCTACAAGGCATATCACCTATATTCCCTGTCTATAAATTACTAAAAAAATCACTTTTTGTTATTAATCATTTGATTTAAGGCCCATTAATAAATTATTTCAAC
>WGBH01000249.1 GCA_015494435.1 Thiotrichaceae bacterium
TAGTTTCGTAATTCATCGGTCAACGATACATTTAAACTGCTGCTCATGGGATGCTCCTTCTTGTCGCATTCATTCCAAGTAATACAATAAAGCTATTGTCAATATATGTCAATATTCGTTATCCACCCGAAAACGGCGGCATCAACGCCACTTCATCGCCATCTTGCACAATATAATCCATATCTTGAACCTGCTCTTGGTTTACCGCCACCAATAGCGGTTGCATATCTGCGCACCCAAGCTGTGCAATTAATTCCGCCAGAGAGAGGCCTGCCTGAGCATCAACACTGCGTTTACCAAGTTTATCTGCGACTGCGCCAAAAAAGAGAACTTTAATCATTTATTATTGTTGTCCGTGGACTACGCTTAAAAATTTCAGGGAACTCTTGTACCAGCCTTGTATTTGCTTCTTTTACCGTCTCACCTTCTTTAAAAAGTGAGCTGGATGGCAGTCCAAAGCAGTTCATCATTGATGTAAATAGAATAATAGCATTGACATAATCCAGCATGCCTCCTTCAAAATTCAAATCATCTTTATAAGGATAAAATAGGTTTATGTCTTTCCCTTCAGGGAAAATCCAGTCATCATGTAAAGGCAAAGGAACTCCACACTTTAGGATAAAATCAATAAACGACTTAAAATCAATAAATGGTATCGCTTTATTCATATTTTTGGATATCACCTTAATAAACAATTGTCCTTGAATTTCATCTTTTAGGAGTAAAGCACTATGAATAGTTAGTATATGTTGAAATAACATAACCAGTTGATTTAGATCGATTATTTTACCCTGATTTAACCCACTTGTATCAAGAAGGTTTAAAAAATGTCCTCCCCACTCATATCCTTCAAGGAAACTTTTGTTAGTGACATAGTTCTTATTACATAGGTTACACATATTTAAGGGAATGGATACAACACTTGTTCCATTAGCAAAATATTGCCACGTTAAAAGGTCACTATTCACATCGTTACCCTTTGTACACCTAGCAATAAACCTATTCGACCCAGAATAGAAATTATCAAATACGAAAGGTGTTGATTTTATTACCTCATTGAACACATCAAAACTCATCGAGGAACTATGGCCTCTAGTTCCTAATGGGTCTGTCATCAAAAACAAGTGTAGAATTGGAGATTCAGCGCTACTTTGAAGAGGGGCTGTATTTAAAAACTCTTTCAGCTTTTCATAATTACTTCTCTTTTGTTCCCACATAGCATCTAATCTAGACCTATCTTTTTCTACCATAGGTTCTGAAGAATCACTGATTCTCCTATACACCCTGCCTGACCCATGAATGTGAGGAAGGCTATTACTTTGAGGGATATAAATGACTAGAACTGCTTTATTATCAGGAAGCCCAATCTCATCGCAGCCTCCATAAATAATTTTTGTCTCAAAAAAGACTTCTGGGTTTGAGTAATAAACAATAGCTTCTCTTACATGTACTTCAGCTTCCTCAGGATTATCTATTCCACAAAACTCTCCTGCTTCTCGACTATCAGATTCTTTTTCTTTCACTCCATAAAATAGCCACCCACCCAAAGTGTTTGCAAAAGATGTTATTGATTTTGCAATTTTATCATTCTTAGGAAGGCTGCCTTTATATTCAATATACCAACCTTCAGGAACATCTTTTAAAACTGCTAAGTCTTTAGCCTCTAACTTAGATATTGGCTTTTTGAATGGGTTATAGTTACTCATGATTTGTTACTAACTTTCCACCTACAGCTTTCAACATAATACAGTCGTTTTCAACTGAAATATCGACAACATCACTTATCTCACATTGCTTAAGCACATCTTCAGGTAACACAACAAATTTTTCGTCATCTTGTTCAATCACTTCAACTTGCATAACTACCTCTAAAATTCATCCTCAAACATTAGCCCTCTATCTTCATCAGGTTTTTTGCGGATTTCTTCTGCTGTTGGTAAGTCTTTCCATGCACCAGCTAAGTCCTTGAATGACTGCGCCCGCGCTTCCCCTTTCAAGCTTTGTTCTTGTTCTGTTCCTGTTTCATCCATAAGCTAATTCTCCAAAACCTAAGGCTTAAAGGTTTTAAGCTCTAATGCAGTTAGAAAGCGATAGTGCTTGGCATTACCTGAAAGCAAGCATAAACCATGCTCCATCGCTGTGGCTGCAATCAGGGCATCTGCCATCAGCATTTGATGGCTTAACCGCCATTCTTCCATTAAAAATAACGCTCTTTGACTAATCGCTTCGCTTATAGCGTAACGCTTAAAATCATAAGCATCTAAGAAACGGCGTAAGGCAATTTGCTCCGTTTTGTTTCGCAAGCCTTGCACCAATTCCATTTGTGTCACAATAGAAATCGCTGGCTTTTCAATACCCCGAATGACTGTTCTAGCCTTTACATTACCTCGCATGTACCAAATGAGCACATCCGTATCAATCAAACACATTAAAACTGGCGACCTTGCCGCATATCACGGACATAATCCGAAGCATCCTGTTCATAATCCGACCAAATACCGAAAAAATCATCTTGTTCAGGTTTGCTTGCAGGCTCAATACTGCTCAGCCTAGCCACAGGTTTACCACGCATACTAATATCCACTGCCTGCCCTTGTGACGCGGCATTGAGATAATCACTTAAATGTTGGCGTAATTCTTTGGCATTTATTTGCATACGTCACCTCTAGTTTAACTTCAGAGTTAAACTTAAGCGGTTTAAACCCTAAAATCAAGTGGTTTCTATCTACCGCTTAAAGTCTCCCGACTTACCACCTGTCTTTTCTTCGAGTTGGATGTTGTTCAAACGCATACCTTTATCCACGGCTTTGCACATATCATAGATGGTGAGAAGGGCAGTGCTTACTGCCGTTAAAGCTTCCATTTCCACGCCTGTTTTACCTTTACATTTCACCGACACTTCAACTTTTAAGCCGCAGGCTTCTGTGAGTTCTGAAAATGACACATCAATGCCCGACAACATCAAAGGATGGCACATGGGAATCAAATCAGGTGTTTTTTTCGCCCCCATAATCGCTGCCACATCGGCAATGGCGAGCACATCACCTTTTTTGAGTTTGCCTTGTTGGATATGCTGCAACGTGTTTTCTAGCATATGAATTTCACCACTGGCAATCGCAATGCGTGTGGTGATTTCTTTGTCCGACACATCCACCATACGTCCGCGCCCTGCTTTATCAAAATGGGTTAATTCAC
>WGBH01000250.1 GCA_015494435.1 Thiotrichaceae bacterium
TATAATTTATTCCACTACCAATATCGGATATTATTTTAAACTCTTTACCCTGTTTCATTAGAAACATTTCCATCAACTCAGATTGTCTATCTAGGTCACTCTTTTGGTGTTTAGCAGAGACTCGAATATATCCTAAATTAATTTTTTCTTTAGGTTTAACAATTTGAAGGACTTCATTTAACTGCTCTTCACTATACATTCTATGTCCACTTTTACCCCGATAAGCAGGAATTAATTTTCCTTGTTTATCCCATGACCTTAGTGTTTGTATACTTCGTTCGATTAGTTTTGCAAATTTTCCTATTGAATACATAATGATATTATATCATTATTTTATAGTAAATAGTAGATATATTGTAGCAGTTAATTAACCTTTTTATAAAACTGAAAAATATAAGGGTAATTACCTATAATAATGAGCACAATCAAGAATACAAGCACTATGTTTTTACAAGCTGCTCAACAATTAGAGTGTATGGGCATCGTTCATATTTCGGGTTATATGAATCCTTACCCTAAAATATCACTTCATTGTGAAGCGCTTGATCTGCGTAGCGAATCAACAACGAAGTAATCTAAGAGTGTCAGTATTTATCTAATATCTTTATTGACACGCCTCACATTCAGGATCAAGTATCGAGCAAGCTGATGGGACTTTTGTATTAGAAGCAATCGTATTCTCTTCGTTAGAGGTGGCAGTTGTAATATGGTCATCGGATGTCTTTTCCATATGCGTTGCTCCCATTGAGCGTAGATAATACGTGGTTTTAAGTCCACGTACCCAAGCGAGTTTATAGAGATTATCCAGCTTTGCGCCCGAAGGCTCTGACATATAAAGATTCAGTGACTGTCCTTGATCAATCCATTTTTGACGACGGCTTGCCGCTTCGATCAGCCAACGAGGATCAATTTCAAAGGCAGTTAAATATTTAGCTTTTAATGCCTCTGGAATACGTTCGATGGGTTGTACACTGCCATCAAAATATTTCATATCATTAATCATCACCTGATCCCAAAGCCCTAGCTGTTTTAACTCATTGACCATATAAGGATTAACAACCGTAAATTCACCCGATAGATTTGATTTTACAAATAGGTTTTGATACGTCGGCTCAATGGACTGGCTCACACCACAGATATTTGAAATAGTCGCTGTTGGTGCAATTGCCATCACATTGGAATTACGCATACCGTATTGCTGGATGCTTTTACGCAGACTATCCCAGTCTAAGGTAGTGGATTTATCCACCTGATAATATTCAGTACGCTCTTTTTCCATTAAATTTAAAGAGTCAATCGGTAAAATACCTTGACTCCAAAGTGAACCTGCATAACTTGAGTAAGTACCGCGTTCTTTTGCCAGATTATTTGAACCTTGAATAGCAAAATAAGAAATAGCTTCCATACTACGATCAGCAAAATCAACCGCCTCTTGAGAAGCATAGGAAATATTGAGTTTATGCAATGCATCTTGAAAGCCCATCATACCCAGCCCAACAGGACGATGTTGTAAATTAGAACGACGTGCTTGAGGTACGCTGTAATAATTATATTCAATCACATTATCTAGCATACGTGTGGCGGTGGTAATGGTTTTTTCTAGCCTCTTCATATCAATACCTTTTGCTGTGATATGGGCGGCAATATTAACCGAGCCAAGATTACAAACCGCTATTTCTTCTATATTTGTATGCAATGTGATCTCTGTGCATAAATTCGAGGAATGCACGACACCAACATGCTGATTGCTGTAGCGAATATTACAAGGGTCTTTAAAGGTCAGCCAAGGATGACCTGTTTCAAACAGCATTCCTAACATTTTGCGCCATAAATCTTGTGCTTTAATTGTTTTAAAAAGACGCATTTCACCACGAGCTGCTTTGTCTTCGTATTCAAGGTATTTTTTCTTAAATGCCTTGCCATAAAGATCATGTAATTCAGGGGTTTCATCAGGGGAGAATAAAGTCCAGTCCTGTTCTTTTGCAACACGTTCCATAAATAAATCAGGAATCCAATGGGCGGTATTCATATCATGGGTACGGCGACGCTCATCGCCTGTATTTTTACGCAATTCTAGAAATTCTTCGATATCAATATGCCATGTTTCAAGATAGGCACAAAAAGCTCCTTTTCTTTTCCCCCCATTATGAACCAGTGCTGATGTGGTCATATAAGACTCATCCCCTTCCACCTTTAGATCAAAAACAAAGGATTCAGTTGGAATATTGTTTACACTGCGTATTCGACTGTATAAATGACCGTTATAGTGTAACCAATTATATTTTTTAATCGGCTCACAGCCTAGACGGGTCGCAATATCTTTTACCGCTGGTATTCGTACAGTATAAGTTTTGTTTGTATGATCACGACCTGTTTTACTCTTTACGTTTTCAATTTCTTTGTAGTGTCCACTCGTTGGTATACCTAAACGTAAACACTGATAACGCAATCCTTCGATAAGCGAATATGAGCTATTAGTAAAACAGATTTCCTTAGCGTTAATAACATCAGCTTCTGTTTCTAATAAGCCTTGCAAAAGTGCTACTGTTTTTGCATGAGCTAAATGACTATAACGAGGTGCTATGTGTTTTTCATGCTTAGCATCATACATTTCATCATAACTAAAGGGTAAGGTTGCAATATTCGCTTCTGTTATACGCCCTGTGCTTCCATCAGCTAATGCAACTTGCCTAACTGCCCAGTGAATTTGAACATACTTTTCATTGCTATCGCTTTCCCAAAAAGGAATATGGCGTTGATTTAAATAATTACGTACAAATTGTAAATGATTATTATTGTTAGGATTACCAGAAATGCCCCATTCCCTACCATTTTTAGACAAGTATCCGTTACCTAGTAAAATACCGTAAAGACGCGCATCATCTTCTCCAAAACTATCAACAGGGATGATTTCTTTCGGAATCACTTGTGCAATATAGTCCCCTGTTTGTAATTCTCCTGCATCAACCCACTCAGCTTTAACTTTGCCTTTTTCTAGCCAAGCAAAGGTACGATGAGTAGCTTGCTCTAATGGAACGTTGCGAATTGCATAAAAAGGATGCCCAGCAGTGACTTTAGTTAGCGCAATAGCCTGTTTAATATCGACCGCGACCATTGGGTCATGCTGGTTATAAACCATACGTTCTGTTACTTCACGGTAAGTACCACTAATGCCTAATACTAAATCTCCCCGTTTAACATCACGAATTGCTTTAACACCATCAGCAGTATAAAGCGGTGTATCGCCTGCAAAACATTGATTAACTGCAACGGCTGTATCATTAGCTACTTTCAAAAAGGGTACAACGCCTTGCGATTTACCATTGGTTCCTTTGATGTGTGAGCCTAAACCGCGTACAGATGTCCAGTCATTACCTAGCCCTCCTGCGAATTTGGATAATAAAGCATTGTCTTTAATCGCATTGTAAATGCCCGCCAAATCATCAGGCACAGTGGTAAGGTAACAAGAGGAAAGTTGAGGGCGTAAAGTGCCTGAATTAAACAGCGTTGGGGTACTGCTCATAAAATTGAAGCTTGATAATAAGTTATAAAACTCAATCGTACGCGCTTCACGGTCAATTTCATTAATAGCTAAACCCATTGCCACTCGCATAAAGAAGATTTGGGGTAATTCAAAACGTATTCTATCTTCAGTGTGAATAAAATAACGATCATAAAGGGTTTGCAGACCAAGATAAGTGAATAGATGATCCCGCTCTACTTTAATTGCTGCGCCTAGTTTTTTAAGGTCATAATGAGCTAGCTCCTCATCTAATAATTCTAAGGTAATACCACGCTGGATATATTTTTCTAGTAGTTCGGGATAGAGAGATTTCATCTGCGCTTGAGTGGCAGTACTCGGGCGACCTGTTAGAAAACTAATCGCTTCACAACGTAAGCCATCTAAGAGTAGGCGAGCCGCAACCTGCGAATAATTGGGCTCTTGCTCAATCATGACACGCGTTGACATCACCAATGCGGCATTAATATCGGTCTCTGCAATGCCATCAAAAATATTACGCATCGCTGCTTCTAATACTTGTTTTTCATCAACCCCTTCTAAACCTTCGACTGATTCTTTAATTAATTGCTGTAAGCGTTTTTCATCAAGAGGCATTAGATCACCAGCGCTTGTTTTTACCTGTAGAACAGGTTTTTTTTGAGGCTTTTTTTGTTTTGATTTTTTTTGTTTGCGAATACTAGCACGCTGTTCACGGTATAAAACATAGCTACGGGCCACTTTACGCGCACCTGAACGCATTAATGCTAACTCAACCTGATCTTGAATGTCCTCGATATGCACAATGCCACCTTCTGGCATACGACGAAATAAGGAAGCTGTAATTTGCGAGGTGAGTTGTTCAACGGTTTTATGTATACGCGAAGAACCTGACGCTATTCCTCCTTCCACATCAAGAAATGCCTTGGTAAGCGCAATCATAATCTTACTGGCATTAAACAGTGTCACAGTACCGTTACGGCGAATAACTTTATAGATAACTTCTGTGCTCTCACTCATTTGTTTTATTTTATTTTCTGTTTCAGTTGTGTTAATCATAGGCATATCTTGTAAAGGATATTCCTCATTGTTTTGTCCAACATCACCTGTATCCATACTTCCTCCGCTATTTTAGGTTTCTCAAACAAAAAATTATCATCCAAAATTTAGGATAACTATTTTTACTTCTTCAAAGACCCTTCTTTTAATATTGTTATCATTTTACAAATTTATAAAAACTGTTTGTTTTTTGTCCGCAAGGGGTTCTAAAAATACTTGCGACTACTATAAAATGTATTTCACTATTGCGTCAACCGCTATATATTGTGTTTATCCCATCTTTTAGCTTGTGGATAAGTTTGGGATCACTCTTTTCATTATTTTTTTAAGAGTATTTTTTTGTAAGACATAATCTTATTA
>WGBH01000251.1 GCA_015494435.1 Thiotrichaceae bacterium
GCAAGAAGCCCGTATAGCAGCAGAAGAAAAAGCAAAGGCTGAAAAACTTAGAATACTTAAAGAAAAAGAAAAAAAAATCGCTGAACGAGAAAAACAACAATTCATTCTACAAGAAAAAAAATTAAAACCAAAAGAACTGGCTAAGATTAAAGAGCGAAAGCGAGAACAGGATAGTTCGCTATCATCAATAAAAAGAGAGATTGAATTAGTCGTTTGGCATAATAATAGAGTAAAAAACAAGAAAGCCACTCAACAACAGGTGCTTCGTAAGCCGTACACGATAAAAAAGCAACAGCAACAAAAAAAGCGAAAACAGACGCTACAGATAAAGGCTAAAAAACAAAAGGAAAAGCAACGTTTGGAGGCATTAGTCAGACAGCGTCGTGCAGAATTCGAGAGAAATAAAAAACAAAAACAACAACAAAAAGTGGTGCAAACACCCAACACTAAGATAATTATTCCTGAAAATCGTTTACAACAACAACGACAAACACATCATCATATAAAAAAACAAGCGGACAAAAAAAGGCGCAATATGTTAGCTGAGTTAAAAAAACAACAACAAGATAAAATTAAAGCAAAAGATGCCAGACAAAGAATGAAACAAAAAACAGCTGTGCATCAATTAGTCGCCTATAGTAAAACCTTTCATCAACACGCTCGACAGCTTAAACAAAAATTAGAAGCGATTAATAAATTAGACCAACGTTCAGATGCTTTTAATAACCCTGCCATAAAACGTCAACGCACCTTATTACAAGGGAAAGAAAGCATTATTAGAAAACGTTTGGATTCTCTTGCTCGCTTGTATTCAGACAAACTAAAGCGACTTTGCTCTAGTGAAAAGATTTATCCCGTTATAGTAACTCGTTTTGATTCACTTGAACGTCTTGCCCAGTCAATGATAGCACAACAACTACGGCACTGTTCACAGATTTCCTTTATCTCTTCTAAAGGTGTTTCAAAGATATTACTGCATCAGTATTTAAAATAGTTTATATTTTCACTCAATGGTATGGACTCCTCCCTTTTTTACTCGTTTCCAAATGTATTTGGGAACAAGAGCAATGAAGGATTTTAACCCGACGAGGTTTATAACTAGGCTGTCGAACTGATTGTTCTTTATACATAAAAGCCATGATGTTGAGGTTTACAGGAATTACGTTTATTTAACCCATCTACCCATAGATTTTCATCATGGGCAGATGGTAATATCAGCGCATGACTGATAAACCCCATCGTGCAGAGCAATCCTCCCCCTCTGTAATAAAACAAAGTGTACGCTTTGTTACCGTAACCGAAGCCCATCAAGGACAACGTATTGATAATTTTTTAATGCGTGAACTTAAACATGTGCCTCGTTCTTATATTTATAGGATTTTGCGTAAAGGAGAGGTAAGAGTTGATAAAAAACGCGCCAAACCCACCAGAAAACTGCAAGCAGGTGAGTCGGTACGCATTCCTCCTATGGTGTTGCCAGAGAAAAAGCAGTCTAAGCAAGCACCGCAACAGTTACTAGAGCAATTGGAGCAGGCTGTTTTATTAGAAGATCAGGATTTGATTTTAATCAATAAACCAGCAGGTTTGGCAGTGCATGGTGGAACAGGCAGTCCTTATGGCTTAATCGAAGCTTTTCGCCAATTACGCCCAACGCTTCCCTTTGTTGAATTAGCACATCGTTTAGATAAAGATACCAGCGGTATTGTGCTACTGGCTAAAAATCGTAAGGCATTGCTTTCTTTGCATGACCTATTCAAATCAGGGAAAATTGATAAATATTATCAAACCTTGGTTTATGGACAGTGGAAATCAGGCAGACAGCATGTTTGCAATACACTGGTGCGGGAGCGTGGCAGACAACAGAAAGTACAGGTACAAGCAGGTGGTAAAATAGCGGAAAGTATTTTTTATCCCAAAAAGAAGTTTAAACAAATGACGTTAATGGAAGTTAAACTATTAACAGGAAGAATGCATCAGATACGCACTCAGTTAGCAGAGTTAGATTTTCCTGTATTGGGCGATACGCAGTATGGTAATTTTGCTTTAAATCGAGAGCTTAAAAAAAGCATCGGTCTAAAACGGCTTTTTTTACATGCTTTTAAAATACACTTCAAACTGCCTCTTTCGGGTAAAACTTATCAACAAGAAATTCCTTTAGCAGAAGATTTACAGCAGGTTATTACTAATTTAAAGGCTGTAAAATAAATCAATCTATGAAAAAAAAATACCAACTGATTATTTTTGACTGGGATGGAACCTTACTGGACTCCACTGCACAGATTGTCAACTGTATGCAGTTATCGATTACTGAAATGAAGGCAGAAGCACGTTCTGATACAAGCATATTAGATATTATTGGCTTAGGTTTGGAGGAAGCAATCGAAGTGCTTTATCCCCAAGCTACTGCTACTTTTATTGCTGAAATGGCAAATGTCTATCGTGATTTTTATTTATTTAAAGACAAAACGCCGAGTCCTTTATTTGCTGGTGTGGTGGATATGCTGGATGAATTGCGACAAGATGGTTGTAATTTAGCCATTGCAACGGGAAAATCACGTCGAGGTTTGGATAAAGGTTTAAATGAAACGGGTTTATATGATTACTTTCCCATTACGCGCTGTGCAGATGAAACACGTTCAAAACCTGATCCGCAGATGTTAAGTGAAATTTTAACGGATTATAATACCGATCATACTAGGGCCTTGATGATAGGTGACAGTGAATATGATTTACAAATGGCAAATAATGCTAAAATGGATAGCATCGCGGTTAGCTATGGCGTTCATAGTTTGCACCGTTTAATGCAACAAAAACCGATTACTCATAGTGATAGCGTAAAAGATATTTCAATAAAAATTAAGGAATTAAATGGAAAACAATAAGATGCAGACAGAAAGTCTGCAAGCGATTCAATCATTAAAAGAAGTTGCACTTGCGGGTATTAAGGAACAACGCGCCTCTCGGCGTTGGAAAATATTTTTCATACTGATATTTGCCTTAATGTCCTTTTTATTTATGATGACCATCAAAACCATTTCAACGGTTAAAGATTCACGCTTTACTATGGCAGACCAATACACCGCGCTGATTGAAATTAAGGGGATTATTATGCCCGATGCAGACGTTAGCGCAAAAAATATCATACCTGCGTTGCAAGAAGCGTTTGCGGATAAGAAAGTCAAAGGCATTATTCTCCAATGTAATACACCAGGAGGGAGTCCTGTTCAATCTAGCCTTATTTACGATGAAATTATGCGTTTACGTCGCTTGTATAAAGATAAACCTATTTATGCGGTTGCTGAAGATTTATGTGCATCAGGTGGTTATTTTATTGTCTCTGCAACCGAGAAAATTTATGCAAATCCTTCGACCTTAATTGGCTCAATAGGGGTACGAATGCAATCTTTTGGTTTAGTTGAAGTGATGAAAAAGATTGGTATTGAAAGTCGTGAAATGACAGCGGGCAAATATAAGGCCTTGATTGACCCTTTTAAACCTAGAACCCCTGAAGCAGAAAGCCATATTAGAAAAATGCTTAAAACAACGCACGAACATTTTATCACTGCGGTAAAAAAAGGGCGTGGGGATCGTTTAAAAGATAATGAGGATATTTTTAGTGGTTTATTCTGGACGGGTAAAGATGCTAAAGAACTAGGGATTATTGATGATTTTGGCAGTATCGAATCAGTTGCACGCGATATCTTTAAAGCAAAAACCATTATTAATTTCACCCCTAAAAAGACATTATTAGATAAATTATCGAATCGCGTAGGCGTTTCTATTAGCAATTACTTATTACAAAGTGATTTGCCTCAAACGGTACTTTATTAGCCTAATATGATTTAATATAAGCAACACTTTTTATCCTAATGGTCAAGGATGGCAGATAAAATATGACAACAGAAGTAATCCAGCAATCAAAATCCTTTTCCTTGTGGCGATTAATTGCGAAAAACCCAGCAAGAAGTTTTATTATGCTTTTTTTGGTGGTGCTTTCTTCTATTTCTTTTTATACCACTTATGATGGTTTAGTTCGTTTTTCATACGGTAGCTTCGAACAGACTCCGACTGTTTTTATCGTGGTCTTGTTTTTGTTTGTTAGTGTATTGCAAGGGATGCTTCTCTTTTCTCTATTTGAAATGTTGCGTAGTCGCTTAGTGCTTAAATTCACTTGGTTACTTGTTTATATTGTCACAATGGGTGTTAGTGTCTTTTTTAGTTACAGTTTTTATTACAATCTATTTCGTGCTGACAGTTATGCCTTTGATAACTTCTCGGCACAATTATTAAGAGTTAAGAACTCCGCTTTAGATTATCAGGATGCGTTTAAATCAGTTCAGGAAGATACGAGTAAGTTAGCAGCTTATTCACGTGCAAAAGCGAAGCAAGAAAGAGAACGGGGTGGAACTTGTGGTTATATCTCCCCGCCTAATTCAGGGCCACGAAGTCGTTATCGGGATAAAGAAGAACGTATTTTTAAAGCATTATCTAGTGATATTACAGGATTATATAACTCGGTATCAGAAGATATTGTAGAGTTGGCAAAACTGATGGATGAATTTAATCAGAAAAAGATGTCAACGGATGATATTCAAAATGCAATGAATCGAACGGTACAACGTCTTAATAGTTATCAATCTAATGGTAATATTCTTAATTTAAAAACAACGCTACGCTCGCATATGTACGAAGGGCGTGTTACTGATGGTATTGATTCATCCAACACCCCGATTACCTGTCCTGATGATAATATTGATATAAAAGGCACAGGTATTATTAAACAAATTGAGGGGTTACCACGGGTTAAAGAAGTTAAATTATTTGATCCTAACAGTGACAAAGCGGTATTAACCCGTGCGCTTACTGTCTTTATGTCCATCCCAAAGGCAATTATCCCTAACTCTTGGCTAAGCAATATGTTTGGTCAAAAGGCAACCGATGAAGCCGACGCAACCAAAATATCATCAATTGATTATGCGCCTCTCTTTTTAGGTGGCTTAATCGATTTATTTATCTTTATTGTTGGTTTAGCAGATGGTATTGAAAACCAACGGCGTAGCTGGGGAGATCAAAAATACAAAGGACGTTATATTAATATTGATGATATTCCCTCCTTTGCTCAAGTGGGTAATGGCTATCTCTTCTTGGATGATTTTCGTCAACATATTTATCGAAGTCGAACAGGTACGCATCTAGTCATTCCAGCGACTATGAATCAGTTAAGCGCAGAACAACGCGGAGTACTTGATTTAGCAGAAGCATTAGAATCCGCTAAGCTGATTGCTCCGCCTAAATCACTGAATATAGAATTTTCACAACTACATAAAAGTATTCAAGCTTCATTGCTAGATGTGTATGAAGACGCAGAACAACGACTGTATACACGTTACACCTTACCTAAAAAATTATGGAATGAATTACAACAAGCTTATTATGCTTGGCATATTCATCATGAAATTCCAGATTAATAGGAAGGGAGCATCCTTTATTTTCTAGTTGACACTTTCTATATGTGAAGGAGTGTTTGCTGGACGGGTTTTGTAAACCTATCCAGACCATTTTAAGCTTACTGTAAAGATTGAAGTATTTTGCTATTAGAAACATTACGACGGGGTAATCTACCTCGTCGTGTTAGGTGAAATAAAAAAAGCATTTTCAAAATCTATTCCAAGATTCCAAGAAATGAATATCGCGCTAAAACAAGAGTACCTCGTCATAAAGATAGGATATGGCAATACCGATTTTGGGAGCATACAATTCGTAATGAATTAGATTATCAACGACATAGGGATTATTGTCATTTTAGTCCCGTAAAACACCATTTAGTAAACAATGTAAAAGAGTGACCTTATTCAACATTTCATTCTTTGGTTAAAAAAGGTATTTATCCTAAAGAGTGAGGAGCGAATATTGTTTTAACTGCAGGAGAAAGAGATTGAGACTTTATATTGTCGGCTGGCGATGCGCGGATAGATTACACTTGAATTTTAGCTTCCTACAATGTGCATCTTAGCCGACCTACCGCGCTTCTTTCTCTGTCTTTATTTGGTACGATAAAAAAACTGGAGGTAAAAATATGAACATTTCAACCAATATTCGTTCAATTATTTATTTAAAATCAAATACTAACGATATAATAGGTCAGATCTATGAGACACGACGACCTGTTGTTATCACACAAACTGACGAACCAAAAGCTATCTTCATTGACCCGCAAAGTTATCAATAGATGAGAAATGCAATTAATTTACTAAAATTGCGACCTCAAGGAGAAGATGATATTAAAAAAGGAAAACTTCATGAGTAGATTGCTTCGCTCAGGTGCTGTTGTAGGTGCTATGACTATGATTTCTCGTGTATTGGGGCTGATACGTGACGTTGTTTTTGCTAATTATTTTCTTATTGGCGGCGCAATGGATGCTTTTATGGCAGCTTTTCGTATTCCCAATCTAATGCGGCGTTTATTTGCTGAGGGTGCTTTCTCGTTGGCATTTATTCCTGTGCTTTCAGAATATAAAGAAACACGCAGTAAAGAGGATTTGAAACGCTTAATTGATCATGTGGCAGGTACGTTGGGGACTATTTTACTGGTCATTACCATGATTGGTATTTTTATTGCACCTTGGATTATTATGACCATCACCCCAGGATTTGCTAATAATCCTGATGCACGCCCTGAGCTAGCAATTGAGCTACTGCGTATTACCTTTCCCTATATCCTGTTTATTTCATTATCTGCTTTTATCAGTGGGATTTTAAATACCTTTCGACAATTTGCTATTCCTGCTTTTACGCCCGTCCTCTTAAATATAGTGTTAATAGCAAGTGCTATTTGGTTAGCACCGTATTTTGAGGAACCTGTGAAAGCCTTGGCATGGGGTGTTTTTATAGGTGGTATTGCACAATTATTATTTCAAGTACCTGCTTTAATGAAATTAGGTTTATTTCCTCGTTTTGCTCTTAAACGAGGCTATGAAGGGGTGAATAGAATCATGAAATTAATGGTTCCTGCTTTATTCGGTTCATCCGTCGCACAGCTTAATTTATTAATTAATACCGCTGTTGCTTCATTGCTAGGCACAGGTTTTATTACATGGCTTTATTATTCAGATCGTTTTGTAGAGCTACCGCTGGCTTTAATTGGAGTTGCAATGGGGGTGGTGATCTTACCTAAATTATCAGGCAATCATGCCAAACAAGAGAAAAAGGCATTTTCAGCTACTTTAGGCTGGGCTGCTCGCTTATCTTTATTAGCAGCTATGCCTGCAATGTTAGGTTTAATGTTATTAGCAACGCCTATTATTGCCACCGTGCTAGATAATGGTGTCAATGGCTGGCATGACGTGGAAATGTCTAGTAAGAGCTTAATCACTTACGCTTTCGGTTTGCCCGCCTTTATTTTAGTTAAAGTATTGGTTCCGGGGTTTTATTCGCGTCAGGACACTAAAACGCCTGTAAAAATTGGTATTATTGCCATCTTTTTTAATATGTTTTTCAATCTTATGATTGTCTTGCCATGGTATCAAATGGGCTATTTAGCTCCTCATGCAGGGCTAGCATTAGCCACTGCACTTGCGGGTTATGTTAATGCGGGTTTACTTTTTTATACTTTAAAGAAACAAGATATTTATCAATCACAACAAGGCATGTTTAAACATAATCTGCAAGTGATAATGGCAACTTTTATAATGGGTGTTAGTCTTTGGTGGCTAATACCTGTCGATAGTTGGTGGCAACAAGCGGGCGTATTGAATAAAATTTCAATGCTATTTGGCTTGATCGCTTTATCTATTATTATTTATTTGCTGAGCTTATTAGTGGTTGGGGTGAAGCCAAAACGCTTACTTCATGATGATGAACAACAAGCGTAGGAATTTTAAGGAAGTTATTTCATTCGCGTTCCTAAATTTATGCTGTGAAAATGATAAACTAAAGCTTAGACTTCTATCACTATTATTTTAAGGAATACAATTAATGACTGACTCTTTTGAACAAGTACCATTTGGAACGGATAACTTTGCGGATAATCCAGAACCGCGTTGCCCGTGTTTATTATTATTAGATACTTCCTACTCCATGCAAGGCAAGCCGATTGAAGCACTTAATCAAGGTTTAATCGGTTATAAAGATGAATTATCGGCTGATTCATTGGCAATGAAACGGGTCGAAACAGCCATTATAACGTTTGGCCCGATTAAAGTTGAAAATAATTTTTGTACTGCACAAGATTTTTATCCTCCATCATTAGAGCCTCAGGCGGATACACCTATGGGCGCTGCGATTACAGAGGGCTTGGAAATGATCAAGCAACGCAAAGAAGAGTATCGACAAAATGGTATTTCATTTTATCGACCTTGGGTATTTTTGATTACCGATGGCGCTCCAACGGATGATTGGAGTCAAGTTGCCTCATTGATTAAAGAAGGCGAGGATTCAAAATCATTTGCCTTTTTTGCAGTTGGAGTTGAAGGGGCTAATATGGAGATATTAAAACAAATATCAGTACGAGAGCCTTTGAAATTAGAAGGGTTAAAGTTTAGAGAGCTATTTGTTTGGTTGTCCAATTCTATGAAGGCTGTTTCTCAATCCATTCCTGGAGATGTGGTTAAAATAGAGTCACCACAAGGCTGGGCTGAAATTTGAACTGGAAAATTATTCGCGCCTCTATGGTAGGGACTTCTCATCTCGAAAATGGGACTGTATGTCAAGATTGTTGTTGGGCGGATGAGATTCAAAGCAGCGATAATAAACATTATTTAGTCACCCTTGTCTCTGATGGCGCAGGAAGTGCTTTACAGGGTGCAAAAGGTTCAGAATTAAGTTGCGAAATACTACTAGCATCGATTAACCATGCCATTGAACAACAACAAAATCCGCTTTCTAAAAGCAATGTGATTGAATGGATTAAAATCACTCAACAAGCCATTATTTTATTGGCTGAAAAAAATAATCTAACCCCAAGGGATTATGCCTGTACGGTACTCGGGGCAATTATAACAGCAGAGGAAGCGTTATTTTTTCAAATTGGCGATGGGGCAATCGTCGTTGCGCAACGGGATATTTTTGGTGTCGTTTTTTGGCCTGATTCAGGAGAATATGCCAACTCAACCTATTTTATCACGGATGAAAATGCCCTTAAAAACTTACGAATTACTCATGTTAAATCTAAAATAAATGAAATAGCCCTGTTCTCTGATGGTCTACAACATCTTGCCTTGTCTTATGATTCAAAAACACCCCATCCGCCTTTTTTTGAACCTATGTTTACCGTTATGCGTCAGCGAAAGACAACAAATTGTGATGATTTAGATGAACAGTTAAAACTTTTTTTAAGCAGTGATGCCATGAATGCACGTACCGATGATGATAAAACACTGGTATTAGCAACTTATTAACGCAGTTATTATGCCTACTTTTTATAATTCTAACGGTAATGAAATCCATCTTGATGAAAAAATAGGCTCTGGAGGAGAAGGCAATGTTTATAGAATCATCTCCGCAGAAAAATGGGTTGCAAAAATATACCACCAAGCAATTGATCAGGAAAAACAGCAAAAAATAAAAGCAATGATACAAAGTGCGGATAAAACACTGAAAAGAGTGACCGCATGGCCTTTAGACTCATTACATAAAACAAAAAATGGGGATATCTGTGGTTTTATTATGCCCGATATTATGGACTATGAACCACTTCATCACATTTATAGTCCTTCACATAGAAAGCAACAATTCCCTGAAATTGACTGGGCTTTTCTTATTAATGTGTGTCGAAATATTGCCTCTGCTTTTGGTGCGATTCATGCAAAAGGGCATGTGATTGGCGATGTAAATCCTAATCTTGTGTTTATTTCTAAGCAGACAATAGCGCGTCTTATTGACTGTGATTCCTTCCAAATAAGCTTTGCAGGAAAAACCTATCCTTGCGCGGTGGGTGTGGCGCATTTTACCCCGCCTGAGTTACAAGGCTTAGCTTCGTTCAAAGATCTTCCACGCACTAAAAACCATGATAATTTTGGATTATCCTTGTTAATATTTCATGTTTTAATGATGGGACGACACCCTTTTTCAGGTATTTATTCAGGAAAAACACACCGTTCCTTAGAACAGTCAATTCAACATCATTTATATGCTTTTAGCGATAAGCCCGCTATAAAAAATCAAATATCTCCTCCCCCTCATTCAATAAAACCTAATATATTATCGGATAAATTAACGCTTTTATTTGAGAAATCTTTTTCAGAATTTGGGAGCAAGTTTCACCGCCCAACAGCAAAAGAATGGGTGAGTGCCTTAGATTCTTTTCAACAACAAATACAATCTTGCACGCAATCAAAAAACCATAAATATTATAATCGTTTATCACATTGCCCTTGGTGTCAAGCAGAAGCAAAAGGGGCTAGTTACTTTCCCGTCTTATCAAGTGGAAAAATCAACCTAAGATCAGGATTTGATAAAGGCTCTATTTGGAAAAAAATTATAGCGATCCCTGCGCCAAAAGATAAACCATTAAATATTAAAGCACAGCTTCAATATTTTTCAAAGACGGCAACAGCAACCCCTATCCCTAAAAAATGTCTGGCTAAAGAAAAAAAGATAGTATTAAAAAAAATATTTGCCTTTTTGATTGTTGTTGTTTGGTATTTTATTTTTCCTGAAACGGTTATATTGTCATTAATTCCAGCAACTTATTTGTTTTTTTCTAAAATGAATTTAGATTATGAAATGCATTTAGATTCTGAAATAATAAAAAGACAAGACGCATTAGATCTAGC
>WGBH01000252.1 GCA_015494435.1 Thiotrichaceae bacterium
AACCGGAGGTTATAGTTTTGATCCTTCACTAGGAGATTTTTCATACGCAGGAAACGATGTATTTAACGGTGGCCTACACCCCACCCAAAATAACATAACGATACAAAACGAATTCAAATTATCCAACCTCAGAGGGACTCTCGCAATGGCAAAACCCTCTAACAGCGTAGATAATAGCTCCAATCAATGGTTTATAAATTTATCTGATAATAGTTTTTTAGATACTTCCAGCGAAGGCTTCACAGTGTTTGGCGAGATTCTTGACTCAGGAATGGGTGTAATCGATCAGATAAGCAAGGTTCCGACATACAACCTATCAACTGATATTGATTACAAAGCGGCTTTTACAGACGTGCCGCTTAATAATATCACTGACGCCACAAATACGAGTGACATCAACAATACTAATCTAATCAAGATCAGTCTATCTCGACTTTTTAACATTTCAGATCGCATCGACTTCAGTGATGCGATCCCTGGATCACCCGTACAAAAAAGCATCGTTGTCAGTAACACCGGCGGTAACAGTTTGACAATTGGAAGCTTTGACTCTGGAACAATAACGCCTCCTTTTTCTATTATTAATGATGCCTGCTCACTACAGACACTGCTGGCTTTTGAGCAGTGCAGCATCGTTATCGAATTCAATCCCCTAAGGCCTGATTTCTTTGAAAGCACGGGAAGTATCACTATACAGACATATAAACATAACTTTCCTGTACTGTTAAAAACCCCCTCACCTGATATCGAACTAAGCAAAGACAACATAGATTTTGCTTTTCAGCCTGTCTATAATCCCGCACAAGGATTACCTAAACAGGCCGTAGTACGCATAAGAAATACAGGAGATAGAGACTTAAGCTTATCCTCCGTCAATTTCTCTAGTAGCACCATGGATGAGTTTGAGCTTATCGACAACTGCACAACAAATAATAACGCCTACCAACCAGGAAAAATACAACCTGATTCTTTCTGCATTCTTGTTATAAACTTTAGACCAAAAGATATCCTTGCCAAAGCTGCCATAATCACCATTATTTCTGATGATCCAAATGAGGCAGTAGTCAGTATTAACATTGCTGGTAACAATACGGATAATGATGGAATAGATAGTGCTATTGAGGATGCCGCCCCCAATAATGGTGATGGTAATTTTGATGGAGGCCCAGACAGGTTGCAAAATAATGTTGCATCTTTTGCAAACAGTAACGGCATCTATACGACTTTGATCACTAATATAGACACACTATTTACCAAAGTTAAAACAGTAGCATTATCATCTATCGAAGCTTTGCCTGACAGAGTGAGACTGGATAATGAAGCATTTTCATTCGAACTATCCGGTTTTCCTGCGGGTTCTGTTGCAGAATTCGGATTGATACTACCTGCAGGACATTCACCAGCCAATATATACAACTTTGGCTCTACTGTAGATAATAATATACCGCATTGGTACTCGCTTGAAAAAAACTCAACGCCTGGTGTGATAACCTTTGGTGATGTGGCTTATGGAACATCCGGTGCAAGGCGTAACATTAGTAGTATCAGGATACTTGATGGTGGTGATGGTGACGCCGATATGAAGGTTAACGGAACAATAGTATTTGTTGGTGGCCCTGAGATAAACAATCAATCAACATCAAGTTCTGGATCTATGTTGTGGCTACTTTTAATTTCACCTGCATTAATTATTATATTTAGAACTAGACACTACTGAAAACAGTGAGAAACTATCATCCGGAGAGAAAGCACCTATACGTTTCTCAACTGTACCTGATCCATAAACACGCCCCCTAACAATTCTGGACACTTACCTACCACACTATCCTGACAGGATTCCATCCATGGAAACTCAGAATTGCCTGTTTAGCGCTGGAATATTACCGAGGTTTTCTTCTTGAAAGCCCTATCAAGCCAATCAAACCGCTACCAAATAACCAAGCCGCAGCAGGCACTGGTACGGCTGATACTGTCCCTTCGAGGTGAATTTTCCAGTTCACACCACCAAAACCACTTGGATTATCAAGTGGAACATGCGCTGTATAATTAAGAACAAAACTATCGCCTAAAGAACAGTCTAGTCCGCAGGTCAAGTTAGCCGTACCATCTTCAGCAGGAAAATTAGTAAAATCACCACCAAGATCAATATTTGTAATAACATTCCAGGTAACACCCCAGCCACTGAAATCCAATAAAACGTTACCGTTGCCATCATCACTAAGGATATTCACGGGTGAATTACTCTGATGCGCACCATATTCTCCGAGAAATAACCAGGGCGCGTCAAAAGGTGATTCCACAGAACCAACCAGCCCTATGGGTATCGTCGCAACCTGTGACTGACCTACCAACAGCCCGCCATCAGTTCCTGGTGATAAAGGAATGGACTCATAGGGAGAAAAGGCGCCGTCATCATTAGTGTCAACTGAAAAGTAGCTCCCCTGAATGCCAATGAGGTCACCATAAACAGGTTCATATACCGGGGCACCGGCATCAAAAGCCAGCAATGCAGAAGAACTTAATGAGGCATGAGATGAAAAAGCAGTCATGCTTGTCATTAGGCCTATAGATAATATTGAATAGTTTTTTTTCATTTTATAATCTCCGTTTAGTTAATTGTTGCCTCGCGATACCACGATTTTACATCCACCTCCAAACTTACCGTTACAAGAGGCCCAAATAGCTATCTAAATGATTTACAACAATCATTCAAGATAATATGTGTGATTTACGCCGGGTAAGCCCTATCAAACCAATCAGACCCGACCCAAACAGCCAGACGGTTGCTGGCAACGGTGTTGCAACAACAAAACTCGTTGCCATATCGACACCCAGGAACGGTCCCTCTACCATAGAAAAGCCAGCAAGGCCATTAGCATCGACATCTACTGGCGTTAATATCATGTCACCGCCAAGATACCTGACATCAAACACATTCAACACATCAATATCAGCATTACCATGCCAGTCAAACAAAAAATGCATGCCAATCTGATTTGCGTTAACCGTCATACTTATACTTTTCCCAGGCGTCTCCAAATCGCCTATCGAATCAAATGTATAAGTGCCGGCAACCCAGTAAAAATTCACATCGTGTGCCATCAATGGATAAGCAAAGAAATTATCTATCTGAAAGTCTGAAGAAGCGCCAGGTACAGTAAGAACGCCACTAGCTATCTGTCCTAGCAGCGGATCATTAAACTCATATTGTGCTGTTTGCAGCGTGCACTCTGGACAGATAATGTCATATATTGACGCAAACGACGGTGTGGAATTGAATAGAAGAAATATTGCTGTAATTTTTAATAACAATTGATGCTTTATCATTTAAATATCCCTTACTAGATGCCACATATTATGCTTATTGATTCATAAAGCAATATTTATACCAATATAAATAACCCTATATTTATCAAATAGCCAACGATTATTTAGAGTATTATTATTTTTTAATGTGTAAACATAATCGTCATGCTAGCAAATATATTTATACTGTCAGTATACAAAGCACTTTTATCAGATTTACGCGCGGCATTGTGGAATGATTTAGTATTTAAACTGTTATGTTTAATTTTTTAATTAAATCATAAAGTGTAGGTCGACTCACACCCAGAAGTTCAGCAGCCGGCGCCACCTTTCCATTGACATGCGACAAAGCTCGCAAAATGGCCTGCCTTTCAATTTTTTCACGTATATCCCGCAAGTTGAAATTCATGGTCTCTGAAGCCGTTCTGTCAAGTTCAAGGTCACTAGCAGATAATTGCTTGCCATCAGTCATAATAACCGCACGTTTAATTCTATTCTGCAGCTCACGCACATTGCCTGGCCAGGTATATGACTCCATTGCACTTAGTGCATCTTTGGTAAAACCACGCAGCTTTCGACCATGATCTTCATTAAATTTTTCAAAGAAGAAACGAGCCAATACTATAATATCGCCTTCTCTGTCACGTAATGGTGGTATTTCTAACGGGATCTCACTAATACGATAAAACAGGTCTTCCCTGAACTCGCCCTTTTCAATCTTTTCACGTAAGTTTTGATGCGTTGCACAGACTACCCTAACATTAACAGGTATTGGGGCATGCCCACCGACGCGTTCAACAACCCGCTCCTGCAAGAAACGCAGTAATTTAGCCTGTAGCGTATAAGGCAGATCTCCCATCTCATCAAGAAACAAAGTGCCGCCATTTGCGTACTCGATCTTACCTATAGTTTGTTTATTGGCTCCTGTAAATGCGCCCTTTTCATAACCAAACAACTCACTTTCAAGAAGCGTGTCAGGAATAGCTGCACAGTTTATAGCTACAAAATTTCCTGCGTTATTTGCACCGAGTGTATGCAAGCCCCGGGCACATAATTCTTTACCCGTGCCACTTTCACCAAGCAAAAGTACCGTTGCATCTGAGGGCGCAACTTTCTCCACCGCCTTACATACACCCTGCATTTGCGAACTACAGGCAATAACACCAGCAAAGGGTTCATGTGTACCACTTGCTTGCAGACGAAGGTTCTCATCTTCTAATTCTAATAGACGGAAGGCTCTATTAACGATTAAACCGATAATTTCTGGCTCAAATGGTTTGCTGTAAAAATCATAAGCGCCAAGACCAATAGCCTTAACCGCATTCTCTCGCTCTTCCTGCCCTGTAACAACGATAACTTTTATATTCGGGTCAATCTCAAGAATTTGTTCCAGGGTGACAAACCCTTCACTAGGATTGTCCTCATGTGGTGGTAAGCCTAAATCAAGTGTAACAACAGAAGGTTTATTTTTTTTTACTTGCTCTATCGCAGATAACCGATCATCTGCAAGTAATACATCATAGTTTTCAAAACACCAGCGTATCTGGCTTTGCAGTCCAGGATCGTCTTCTACGACGAGTAATTTATTATTATTCATGGAGTAATTTTTAACATAGTTTTAGTCATTTGTCGAAATATTTAACAGCGTTTTTGTTTATTTTTCAATACACTACTAATTTTATAAATAAGCCCTGTAATTCTAAGTGAAGCTGTGAAGGAACCTATTAGTTGATTATCGTCATAAGATCATTTAGCTTCGCTCAGGATAGCAATAATGACTATATGTAAATCTACGCGGAAACTATTACACTGCAGCGGGAATTGTTAGCTTAAAGCAGGTTCCTTTGTTTACCTCACTGCTGACCTCAATCTGACCGCCAATCGCCAAGATGATTTCTCTAGCTTCATACACTCCAATCCCCATACCTTTACTGCCTTTGGTTGTCTTAAAAGGCTTAAACAGATTGTTTTTAATAAATTCCTCACTCATACCGCTACCTGTATCCTCAATTTCAATCACAACACCATCGGTTGAGCGTTTCTGCGAGATAGTTATCCTGCCATCATCATCAGTTGCATCCTGCGCATTTTGAACAAGATGGCCAAGAATTGCGATTAACTGATTTTTATCAGCTTTTACAAAAAAAGATGCAGATTCACAGCCCAAAATTGGAACGGGCTTCCCACCGGCAATCTGGCGATGATGCACCAGTTCTTCTAACACAGAAATAATATTTACCTTACTAGACTTACTCCCGCCCCCTTTTCCACTTAACACTTCCATCATCTTATTCATTTTTGTAACAGAGTTGTTGATAGTTTTAAATACATCTTCCATAAATAACGGGTTATCTTTATGCTTTTCAGCATTGCTTGAGATGAGCGAAAGCTGCGCTACCAGATTTTTTATATCGTGAACCACGTAAGTAGAGACTTTATTGAAACTCTCGAACTGCCGGGCTTCAGCCAGTGCTTTTGAAGCATTCATCTGCTCTAAAAATGCAGCAACTTGACGAGCCGCTGTTTTTAACAGATCACTATCTTCCCAATTGAATGTGTTTTTACGTGCTGCAGCGTGATCAAGCACAACAAAGCCAATCAATAAATCATTATAAATAAGTGGCACTATCAGCCATGGCTGAACTCTTTTCACCCACTCGGGCAATTCGAGATAACCTAGACGTGTATACACCTCAGGATGTTCTAAGAACTCATCTACACTGATGACAAATTCATAGTTCTCCATGAACTTCGGTAGTGCTGTCTCCGTTGGTTCACGGTCACTCACACATTCCATTTCCCAGCTATCCACACAGACAAAAAAACCATTGTCAGCACGTAACCACAACATACCACCGGGACTTTCAATGATTTGCGCAATCGATTTTATCGTATTGTGATACAATTCTTTTTCGTCACTTGACGCTGATAGCGTGCGAATGAACCGTAACCACTCCTCTCGGTAATCATATTTATATGGATAAAAATGCTTGTTAACAAGCACATAAAGACGAGCTCGAATACGGCGCGATGATATAAATAGTGTCAGAGATAATATCGTTATAAATAAAAATATTGCCTGCGCTACAAGCCCCCAGTTACCACCAAAGTCTCTAACGTAATAACCAGCGATACCCATAATCACCAGATAGATACCGCTCGCTAAAAGCGTCGTTGTATGAAAAACAACGCGGCGGGATATAAATATTTCTGGCGACCACAACGGATCTCGCGAAATAGAAATGCCAAGTAAAGGTACCGTTAACGCATAAATAAATCCTCTAGCTTCCCAGACAACGGGATCAATACGCTGATATAAAAAAGCATCGGCATACATATAAAAATCATAAGTAAACATCCCAAGCAAACCCAAACACAAATATTTTATTGCCCACTTCTTCTCTGTGCGCGTATTTCGATAAACCTGTTCAATCAAAACAATACTGACAACTGTTATTAACAGATTTAAACCTGTCAAGTACTCGTTTTTATTTACATAGAATACAGGTAATATCAAAACAGCCATAACCGCTACAATGACATATTGAATCCTCTTAACCGTTTTCCTTTCGAAGCGATCATCGTATACAACACCCAGAAGCTGAATGAGCAAAATTACCCATCCAGCACTTTTGGCATACTCTATTATTGATAACTGTACATTGGCTGTCGACAGCAAAGATTCATAGGCCAGGACAAAGGACCAGATACAGCTAACGCTTGCAGCGATGACTAATGCCTGCTTGGTTAAACCCTTATGCCTGTCAGTTAGCAGAATTGCTAAAAATATCAGAAACGTGAAGGCGCCAATTGAATAACTGATCGCACCTATGTTCATATATATAAACCAGTAAAATGTAAATATTTATCTGCAACTTAGACAGTCCAGCTGTCACAGCTTGGCGCATTATCCCTGGTTACCACCATCCCGAGCAAAACTGACTACTACTGATAACCCTTAAAAATCTTATACTTAGTTTAAGGTTACACTACCATATTAAAACGTAAACTTGTATTAGCATGACTACCAACCAGATAAGCAGCAGCTTTACATGTTAAAGATCCTTTAAAGCTGCTTTTGCAAGGTCCTTGCCCTTGAATTTTTTATCATCAGCTATACTTTTTTCCAGATAAGTTTTTGCCTGAATTTTGTCACCTGACATTTTGTACGCCATACCCAAATGGTAATTAAAAACATTAACTTCAGGTGATTTTTCGGTAGCTTCAAATAAATACTGTATAGCCTTTTTCTGCTCACCTAATTTAAAGTAAGCCCAACCTATAGTATCTAAGAATATCGGCCGTTTATTTTCTTCAAGTTTACCAATAAGTTCTTTTGTTAAACTTAGATCATTTTTACCATCCTTGTAATCAGACAGCATCGAAGCTAGATTATTTGCTATAAGCAGGTTATCTGGATATGCTTGGTACAACTTACGATAAATATCTACCGCATCTTTATACGCTCCTTCTGCCTCGTAAACACTTGCCAGTCTAAACGGTATTTTAAGACTATCCTTAACATTTTCCCGACCTTTGATGAGTATTTCCTTAACGGCACTTATATCTTTTTTGCTTTGATAAATTTGAGAAAGCAATAAATATGCTTCTTCTGTTTGAGGAGAGATATTGACAACTTCGTTTAGCAATTGCTCTGTGGCATCAAGATTGTTATTCACCGCGTAAACTTTTGCCAACAATATTCTGAGACTTTCATCTTCGGGCGATTTTTTTATTTCCGCCTTAAGTCTATTCACCACCACATCAAACTGCTTCTCTGATAACTGCAAGGAAGTCAATAAAGCAAGTATTTTTCTCTTATCTGTTGCTTTAGCATAGCCTTCTTCAAGGACTGATATTGCCTTATTCCTATCACCCTGTTGATTAGAATAGGGCACAGCCTGCAAGTAACCATTCGGCTTATCAGGATGCTCGTTCATTAAAACTTTAGCGATCTCATATGCTTCTGTATATTTTTTATTCTGATTTAATAAAGCAGCTTTTATTGATAATCCAGCATAATCAGAACCTTTTATATTATTATACGTGTCAATTATTTTTTCAGCTTTTTTAATATCTCGATTTAAGTAATACTGCGCAAGTTTTAATAGTGCATCCGCATTAGCCCTATTGCTTTCATAGGCTGTATTTAATATGTCAACAGCCTGTTCTTTGTTACCTTCCTGCTGGTAAACAGCAGCTAGCAACAAAAAGGCACTGATGTTTTCAGGCATTTCTTTTGTAGTAATACGCAAAGAAATAATCGCCTTTTCCATATCCTTGTCGCGCACAGCAAACTTAGCCCTTAAATAATTTACCTGGGGGTCATTTGGTGAAATTGATAACGCATCTTCAACAACCTCAGATGCTTTATCTAGCGCGTTATCACTTATATACACCGATGCCAATACAGTTCGTGCAGTAACGCCTGTAACTTCTTCTGGGAAATCATCAATTGCCTGTTTAAGAACTTTAGCCGCTGATTCATTATCACCATCTAATATAAACAATTCAGCCAGTGCTATTCTTAGACCTCCCAATCCACTATTCTCAGAAATATATCTTTCTAGTTCGGCAATAGCTTCATCACTGCCTTTTACTTCCCTAATAAATTTTGTTAATGTCAAAATTCTATCTTTATCAGACGGATCACTATCTACAGAAGCACGCAATACTTCTTCAGCCTTAACCTTATTAC
>WGBH01000253.1 GCA_015494435.1 Thiotrichaceae bacterium
CGTCATATTGCACTTAATTTGCTAAAGCAAGAATCCTCTGCAAAAGTTGGAATACGCAACAAACGCCTTAAAGCAGCTTCCGATGATGACTATCTGCTTAAAGTCTTGATGTCAAACTAAATTTGGTGCGATTGCCCTGCCCACGGGGTTAATGCGAAGCCAAACCCTGTTAACATTGTTATCGTTATTATAATAGGTAATATGTACTTCATTTATTTCTCATTTTTTATCAAACAAATTAAATAATTGTTTCGCATTATTGGAGGTTATCTGAATAACATCCTGAATTGAAATCCCACGTAATTCAGCCATCTTTGTTGCAATATGAATCAGAAAAGCAGGTTCATTGCGTTGTCGATAATGGCTTGCATCAGGTTGATCTGGCGCATCTGTTTCCAATAATAAAGCATCTAGTGGTAATGTGGTGACAAGATGACGCAATTTTTTGGCGCGAGTATAAGTTATTGGGCCACCAAAACCTAGACAAAAGCCTTGATCAATTAATTGATAGGCCTGTTGTTCGCTACCAGAAAAAGAATGAATAACACCTCGTAAATTAGGCTGTTGGCGAATTTCTTTTAAGACTAAATCCAATGATTTACGCGAATGTATTATAACAGGGAGTTGATATTGTTGTGCCAATGCTAACTGGCTATGAAATAAATGCAATTGTGCATTTATAGCTTGCCCTCGTTTTGTTTGTTGATTAAAAATAAAGAAATCTAAACCACATTCACCAACGGCAATGGCTTTTTCAGTCTGCAACCAGTGTGCTAAATGATCCAAATCCTGATCACTATGTTGTGACATAAACATAGGATGTAAACCATAGGCAGGATGAAAATAGCTATATTTGCTTGCTAATATTTTTATTTTTTCCCAATGAGCAAAGGTAGTGGCAGGGATAATAAAATCAGATACTGCATTATCAAAAGCTCGTTGTAACACGACATCACGGTCTGGATCAAAAATAGCAAGATCCAGATGGCAATGGGTATCGATCAAGGTTAAGGGCATATTCTAATACACTTTTAGAGAACTTGACTAACTACTAATCTACCTGCGTTTTATCATTTTTTAATTTAATCGCAATTAAACGTTTTTGATAGCGAGATTGAACCAGTTCTACAACCACCATCACTACAATGACCAGATAAAATGTTCCTTTGCCCATAGGCATGATTTCTGTTCCGAAGAGATGTAAATGAGATAAATGACCACCTTCTGAAAGCAACATCACACCGACTAATAATAAAATAAACAGACCAACGACTTCATACATACGGTTCTTTTTCAAAAATTCAGTCACATGATCAGAAAGCCAAATCATTAAAACACCACCAACAACAATAGCAGTACTCATAATAATGAGATTATTGCTTAATGCCATTGCACTTAAAATGGAGTCAAAGGAAAACACCACATTCATAATCACAATCCAAATTAATGCAATTAAGAAGGATCTTGGCTTACGTTCGCTATCTTCTCCTTCCTCTAGCATTAGCATATGATTGATTTCCTTCAATGCCGTGTAGATGATAAAAATACCACCGATAAAGACAACTAGGCTATGTAGATTAAAATGCCCTTCAATAATTCCTTTGTAGTCAATAGCAAAAAGATCATTTTGAAATAAAGAAATGACTTTCACTAATGCAATTAGCAATGCAATACGTAAAATAATCGCTAAACCTATTCCCCAGCGACGTAATTTTGCCTGTTTCCTGCTTTCTACCCGCTGTGATTCTAAGGCAATATAAAGCAAATTATCAAAACCTAGTACTGCTTGTAGCATCACCAACATACCAAGTGTGAACAGATTTTCTAAGGTAAATAAGTTTTCCATTATTTTTCACCTATACTTCATTCTAAAACCATAAAGTGTAGCACAAGATGAAATGCTTATAATGTAATCCATGTTTCTAAGGCTTGTTTACATATCTGTTTGTTTCTACTAATATTTAAGTGCTTTATATCTGTATTGGTTTTACCAATTTAGGAAATAAAAATAATTTTAAATAAAAAATCAAAGAGGAGAGTTGTTATGAACAACAATAAAATGAATCATATACTTAATATTTTTAGCCTAATTACCACCCTTATATTACTTATGGTAATAAACGTGCATCCTGATTTAAGTAATCTATTTTATTTATTTGGCAGTAGTAGTACGGGAAGTATTGAATCCACATTGGATGGAAAATTTAATATCTTCTTTATTTCAAGCTTAGGGATAACAAGTGCTATTATTATAGCTACCTATCTACTCATTGCTCGATGTACCACTATTTTGGCTAAGGTATTAACGATAGTTGCCGATATTGGTTTGATTACAATGGCTTTTACTCTTACACAAGAAAGGGTATTACATAATTTCACCTCAGACACCGACCTTACCGAGGCGATAAAAGTAAGCCCCGATGGAAGCAGTGTAATAATGGGGACATCAGACACTACCTTGTTGACCATTGTTCTTGTTTATATGGTGATTATGTTAATTGGCATTATTCGTACTTATAAATCACAAAATGGAATAAGCCACCATAAGGCAAGCGCTTATGATTAGATAGCTTTCTTCAAGGGAATTTTCTCTCAGGAGTCCAAGCCTACAAGGTTATATAAGTATTCAAAAAATTATTATCCACCAAAGCGACTCGTGAGATACTCCAAGAACTTCGCTGGACGGGTTTTGTAAACCCGTCCACA
>WGBH01000254.1 GCA_015494435.1 Thiotrichaceae bacterium
TCATTATCTCATCATATTGTGCGTTACCCTCGTGACTTACGAGCACATACACAGCGAATATTATTAGGACAAAACAACGATAAAATTGCTAATTTTCTTCCTGGCTCTTTACAAGATCTATTTTTAGTTTTAAATAATGATGGTTACCAACTGCGTAAGCATTTATTGAATTTATCAGAGCAATTTTTAACCAATGAAGAATTCTCTTTTTTTTCACATTGGATCAAACAAAATGCAAAGGATGACCAAACACACCACTGCTGGCAAACAGGCTCAGTATTAAGTACAGGTAGCTGTGGAGGCGAGTTACTATTACAACCAGAAGAAAAAGCAGTAACACAAACCGTAGCAACGTATGACGATATACTGGAAGAAGCTAGAGCTTGCTTAGACTATGGTCAATTAGATGTTGCCCAACAATTATTAGAAGCTGAAATCTTAAAATCTCCACAATCAACAGAAATAGAGGAAGAATTGTTAACCATTTATCAATATAGTAAAGACAAAGAGCAATTTGATAATCTCACTAAAAAATTGCTTGAAAAAGGCGTCACTCTTTCAGAAAAATGGCTGAAATGCCAGCAGACCTCCAGTACATGGGGTGAAAAATAATAAAATGGGTCATTATTAATGTTCAATAAATCCTCGCAAACACCATTAATTGTTGAATTAATGGATATTAGTAAACAAAATGAGGCTATATTAAAATTCTTTATTTCAGGAGTAGGAAGTAAAGTATTTAAGATAAGCAACACTTCAACAGATGTTGAAGCATACATCATCGATTATGATTTTCCAGGAGCACAAGCTCGCTGGGATGAAAATTATATGGATAGCAACAAACCACGTATTATTTTAGCCACCCTTGATCCAAAGGCAGCTAATTCGGTGTGGGTTGGTAAACCTTTATCCTCTAAAAAACTTATTGAAGCTGCAACAACGATAAAACGTTTACAAAAAACGGCTACAGCAACGCCATCTACATCAACTCAAGATAACGATGCAATACACGAGAAAACACCATCAATACCTGAGATCAAACCGTTTTCATTAGTTAATGACACAAAAGTCACCATACCCAAAAAAGTTAGTACAGAAAACACAACAACTGCAACATTAGTAAAATCTGAATCTTTAGAAAACAATCAACAAAAACCTCTTAACCCAACCAAGAATCCTATTGACGAATTAGTAGACAATTCAACTCCCCGTGTTGATCAACCTCCCCTAAATCTATCAGAAAACAAACAAGACACACAAAAGAAGAAGATAAAAAAACCAAAGACAGCAGAAGAAATAGCAGCTAAGGTTGCCAAACAAGAACAACGTTGGAAGGAACTGTGTGGGGAGAGCGAGGATAGCAGTGAACCGATAACGGAGGAACAACGCTATATTCCTGATAATTATTTTATTGGCAAATTAACAGGCGCTGTACGCTTGGCCAAACAATCACAACAAGTTGTTGAAATTAAAGCATTACCTCATTCTATTTTTATTTTACCAAATGAACATCAAGTTTTTACAGAACTTTCCATTAGCGATGAAAATTTTATTCAATTTTCTCGCAATAAGATTAAACAGGGGGAAATGAGTATCCATATTTTGAGTAGTATTGAAACAGGGAAGTTAGAAATGCAAATGAACCAACTACCTGAATGTATTCATAGTTTAGAGTCGTTTCTTTGGACAAGTAGCTTATTAGCTTCTTATGGGCGCCTACCCATAACGCTTAATCTTGACAAAAAAACAGCCTTAAAGTATTGGCCAAGCTTTGCTCGCATAGAGGCTTTTCCTTACAGCATGAGAATAGCAGCTTTATGGCATCATTCACCTGATACGTTAATTGAGATAGCAAATAAACTTGCTATTCCACAACGCTATGTTTTTGCCTTTTATAATGGCGCAGTGGCTTTGGATCTCGTAGAACACGACCCTAAAAAAGTAAAAAAACAAATAAAGGCCAAACCTAAGAAAAAAGGTAGCGGTTTGATTTCACGATTATTTAAGCGTCTATTAGGGGGAGCGTCATAATGAGTGTTGTTAATAGAAAAATTATATTTACAGGCCCTGTCGGTTCTGGAAAAACAACCGCAATCATATCTATCAGTGATATTGAACCTGTAACAACGGATCAAAACGCCTCTGATATGACTCAAAAGCGTAAAAACAATACCACTGTAGCAATGGATTATGGTGTGATAAACGTCAGTGAAAATGAACGAGTTCACTTATATGGCACACCAGGTCAGGAAAGATTTGACTTTATGTGGAACATTCTGACAAAAGGTGGTATCGGTTTAATTCTTTTAATGGATAATACACGACAAGATCCCTATCAAGATTTAAAATTCTATACAAGAGCCTTTAAAGAATTTATTGATGAACAACAAATGGTAGTCGGTGTAACAAGAATGGATCTACAACGTACTCCTAATATTGATAACTACAGGAGATGGCTAGATGAATTAGGTTACTCTGCCCCCGTTTTCGAAGTGGATGCACGTTCAAGGAAGGATGTTTCAGTATTAATTCAAGGACTACTTTTGTCCTTAGACCCAGGAGTCTCTTAATAATGAGTAATTATGTTCCCCAGCAAGATCTCTATTTAGGCGTTACCCCAGCAGGCTGCTACTATGCTGTTCAAGAAAATAAAGACGAGCCAGGTCGGAACTTTTTACACAATATATTGCGTCAATTAGAGACACCTTTGTTTAATGTAAAAGTTGCCTGTGCCTTCAGTGGTTTAAAAAAGAAAAGTGCATTAGAGTTTGTTCACTGGTTACAAGATGCTGGTTTTATTTATGGTATAGAAGACCCAGAAGATGCCCCTCAAGATTCTCTTGAAACTTTATTATCGACCAAACTTAAACTATTATCAGACGAAGGCAAAGCCATATTAGCCGGATCTCAAGGTTTATACCTTGGAGCAGCAGGATTTCCACATGAAGCCGCAGAGGAATTAGCAGCAGTCAGTGCAAACTTAAGCAAAGTTTATCAACATCACCAGCATTTATTGCAAGGTAATTTAGGATATAGACAACAGGCATGGAGCCTAGTCGATTCATCAGGGAATAGTAAGGTTGGTTTTTGGCCGATTCATATAGGCAACGATCATTTCACCTTGATTGTATCGGGTATGCCGCAATTCAATCAAAATAGTTTTAAAGAAATTATATGGGCTCTATCAACTCGTTATGACATGACATGATAGTAATTTGTTACCCGATAAAACATTATATACAACCAATAAACAGAGGAAATACTTATGCGTTCTGAAATGCTGAACTCAATTTTAAGTGATTTGAATGGCTCTACAGCTGATATCGAAGCGTCAGCTGTACTTTCTACTGATGGACTCATGATGGCGGCAGTCTTGCCTGCAGGAATGGACGAAGATCGTGTAGGTGCGATGAGCGCAGCCATGCTCTCATTAGGAGACAGAACTGCAGAAGAATTAGGCAGGGGAGCTTTAGAACAAGTCTTAATCAAAGGTGATAATGGTTATATCTTAATGACACACGCAGGTCATGAAGCAGTTCTTACCGTATTAGCTAAGTCAAACGCAAGACTAGGATTAATTTTTCTCGATGTAAAAAGAGCAGCAGAGAGTACCGCTAAGATCTTGTAATTTTGCCCCTCCTCCAAAGTCTATGTTGTAATAGAATATCAATGATATAGCAATGGGAACAAAGGATATTAATAACAACTTTCATGGTATTTGTTAGTTTTGAAAGGATTTCTCATAAACTAGCTTACAACCATAAAAAGAGTTCTTTATTATAGATCTATTCTAAATAAAAAGGATGCTATTTAGAATCTAATAAGCGGAAAGTATATAATGCGTAACTCAATGCGTGGCAATAAAATCATGTTTATCTTCAAAAAACGTATTACTCAGATATTCTTTTTAATTCCTGCTCTAGTATTAGCGCTGGCAATGTCATCTTATAGTTATGCGGACAAACTCGATACAACGCTAGCTAAAGCAAGCTACGGACCAGTTACAGGAAGTGATACATTAGGAAAAATTGTTGCACGTTATTATCCTGGTTCATCCCTGACTCAACAACAAATTATGACCGCTATTTTACGCGCTAATCCTGAAGCTTTTATTGGTGGAAATATCCACTTTCTTTTAAGAGGTTCAACACTTCTTTTGCCAAAAGAAAGATTGATTGCAACCATTAGTCAGAACGATGCAAAAAAAATAATAAAAGAACACTATCGCTATTTTCAACGAGGAAAAACAGGTAATTTCAAAATAGCCCCCTTAGTTGATTCAAGTAATCGTTCTGATACACAAGATTTTGAAGCAGATGCCGCTTTTATACTTTCAGGGCAAACAGATAATATTCCTAAAAAAAACAAAATAGTACCCTCCCCTAAAATTGAAACTTCTCCCACTGATAAAGCCGTTGTAAAAAAATCCCCCATAAAAGAAAAAATCACAACGCAAAATAATACCGTGCAAACTAAAAAAACATTAGCAAGACAAGCTGATAGCTCTATCAATGATATTGAACTTGAATCATTGAAAATTAAAATATCCCGGTTAGAAAAACTACTCTCTACTCGGGGTATCTCTTCTTCAAACTCAGATGGGACAGAAA
>WGBH01000255.1 GCA_015494435.1 Thiotrichaceae bacterium
GGATAATGTATTGCCGTTGGTATTTTCTTTTCTATTAGTATTTGTTGAAGTTCTTTTCTATTTTCTATAGAAATAGTGTATTGCGCCCAAACACTTGTACGTTTCTCCATAATAAGGGGCTTTATTATCTCGTTATTCAACATCTCTTCATATAATTTTGCAATATTCTGACGATTTTTTATCTCTTGCTTATAATAAGGAAACTTAGCTAAAAGAATGGCTGCTTGCAAAGTATCTAGTCGCCCTCCCATTCCAATATATTGATGATAATAGCGTTTATTCTGCCCATGTAATCGCATGCTTTTTATTTTTTCAGCATAAAGGTCGTTATTTGTGAAAACCGCACCGCCATCACCATAGCAACCTAATGGTTTTGCTGGAAAAAAACTAGTTGTTGCAATATCACCAAGATTGCTATCTGTTTTCCCATTGTAGGTTGAACCAAAACTTTGTGCGCCATCAATAATCACTTTTAAATTATACTTTTTGGCAATAGTTTGTATTGCATCTATATCCGCAGGTTGCCCATAAAGACTAACAGGCATAATAGCTTTGGTTTTATTTGTAATCGCCGCTTCAATTTTAGTAGCATCTATATTGTAAGTCCGTTCTTCAATATCAACAAAAACTGGCTTTGCTTTCATTAAAGCAATCGTTTCTGCTGTAGCAATAAAACTAAATGGAGTGGTAATAATTTCATCATCAGGCTGAATATCAAGAGCCATCATTGCTAATAGCAAAGCATCAGTTCCATTTGAACAGGTGATTGCATGCTTAGCACCTGTAAACTTCTGCAAGTTTTCTTCTAACAGTGAAACTTCTTCGCCCATAATAAAATTAGATTTATCGAGAACTGCTTGGATATTTGCATCAATATCTTTTTTATAAAGTTGATACTGATATTTGAGATTTGCAAAATCTATATTCATTTACATTTAAACCCTTATAACTTGATCTTTTATTAATTGATATTCTTGATTTGTATATTCACAGGTTGTTTTGCTATTTCCATTTAAAGGTAAATCAAGTCTTTCACCATATTCACTCATCCAACCTATTTGTTTGGCCGGAACACCTACCATCAATGCATAGGGCTTTATATTTTTATTAACGACTGCTCCCGCACCAACAAAGGCATACTTTCCAATGGTTACGCCACAAACAATGGTACAATTAGCACCAAGCGTTGCACCTTTTTTGACCAACGTGCTTTTGTACTCATTTTTTCTTTCAACCAATGAACGCGGATTATAAACATTAGTAAAGACCATACTCGGACCACAAAAAACACCTTCTTCTAATATGACATTATCGTAAATGGAAACGTTATTTTGAATTTTACATCGAGCTCCAATGGTAACTTTGTTTGCCACAAAAACATTTTGTCCCAAAGAAACCTCACAACCTATTTTTGCTTCAGCACAAATATGCACCCAATGCCAAATACGCGAACCTGCCCCTATTTGAGCTCCCTCATCAACAATAGCGGAAGGATGAATGAAAGTATCAAGCATTTAATATTCCAAGGGTAAAGAAACGGTTTTACCGTCACGCGCAGACAGATAAGCAGCGATTAATAACTCAAGAGACTTTAGACCTTCTCTCCCATCCGTTTCTGGATCTGCTTCACCGTACATAACATCAATAACATTTTTATAATAGAGAGGGTGTCCGAAACCATAAACAGAGGTTGTTTCATAATTGGCATCTTTAATTTTTGTATCGTAATCTTTCGCTTCAGAAAACTCCCATTGCTGAATATCATTTACAGCAACACCTCCTACTCTGACACTACCTTTCTCTCCTAAGATAGTAATAGAGCCTTCCATATTTTTAGGGTAAGTCAACATAGTAACTGCCATTGAACCTAATGCACCATTACGCCAACGGATATTCAAGACACCTGTATCTTCCACTTCAATATCTCGCGTGGTACTCATCATTGCCTGTATTTTATCAACTGGACCAATTAACCAATCAAGCAAATCCACATAATGACTAGCTTGATTCATGAAGGCGCCACCATCAAACTCCCATGTTCCGCGCCATTTTGCCTGATCGTAATAATCTTGTGGACGTGTCCAGAAAACATTCAGGTGTACCATATTAATTTTACCAAAGCGTTTTTCTCTTACCGCACGCTTCAATAACTGTAATGTAGAGTTTCTTCGATTTTGCTTTACTACAAATAAATGTACACCAGCCTCATCACAACTTTTAACCATCCGCACACCATCTTGCCAGCGTGTTGCCATTGGTTTTTCTGTCATTACATGAATATTATGTTTTGCTATCATCACCGTTTGCTCTGCATGTACACCGCTAGGAGTACAAATAGCAACTAGATCTAATGTTTCCTTTTCTAGCATATCTTCAAGTTTAGAATAACCATTAACTTGATATTGCTCCTGATGCTGTTCTAAAACGCTATAATCAGTATCACAAACTGCCACCAATTCAATATTATCCTGATGTTTTTCAATTGAACCAAAGTGATTTTTTGATATACGACCACAACCAACAACAGCAATACGAATTTTTCGATCTTTAATAATTGAGTACATTAGTTATGCCTTTATAATATTTTCAGCTACTTGAGAATAAACACCACGAGTATCTATAATAAGTTGGGCTTGCTCTTGAAACATTTCATAATCAAAAGCGGTGTGATTGGTTGCTATCAGTAGTACATCATATTGAGCTATATTTTCTGGCGTAGGATCGACACTACTTAGATCAAAAGAATGTTCACGCATTTTTGGAAATACAGCAACATGTGGATCACTGTATTCAACAAGTGCTCCTTTTTCTTCTAGTAACTCCATTAGCTCAACAGAAGGAGACTCCCGCATATCATCAACATCTTTTTTATAGGCAATACCTAAAACTAGCACTTTTGCACCTTTCAATGATTTTTCTCGATCATTCAATGCATCCATCATTTTGCTAATCACCCAACGGGGCATATTTGTATTAACCTCTCCCGCTAATTCAATAAAACGAGTATTAAGATCGTATTCTCTAGCCTTCCATGTGAGATAAAAAGGATCAATAGGAATACAATGCCCTCCTAAACCTGGTCCAGGATAGTAGGCTGTAAAGCCAAAAGGTTTGGTCGCAGCAGCGCGTATGACCTCATGAATATCAATACCCATTCGATCAGCAACAATCTTCATTTCATTCACTAAACCAATATTGACCGCACGATGGATATTCTCCAGTAATTTGGTCATTTCCGCCGTTTTTGTTGAGCTAACAACAATAATTTCATCAATAGCCTGTTGATATATTGCCTTACCAACCTTAGTACAAGCTGCTGTATGCCCTCCTACTACTTTTGGAATAGTACTCGTCGTATAGTCAGGATTTCCTGGATCTTCTCTTTCCGGTGAATACACTAGAAAGACCTCCGTTCCAACCGTCAAACCTGAGGATTCCATCCGTGGTAATAGCTCTTCTTCTGTTGTACCTGGGTAGGTCGTACTTTCAAGCGAAAGAACATGACCTTCTCTAAGATAGGGGATAATGGCATCTGTAGTATCTGTCACATAACTTAAATCAGGTTCTCTATATTTATTCAGAGGTGTCGGTACGCAAAGAATCAAAACGTCTATTTCAGAAATACAAGAAAAATCTGTCGTTGCTTTAAAACCTGTATCAAGCGTGCTTCTAATATTTTCAGATGCAATATGCTCAATATAACTAATACCTTGATTCAGCATATCAACTTTTTTTTGATCAATATCGATGCCTACGACTTTATAACCTATTTCTGCATAGCGCATCACTAGTGGCAAACCAACATAACCTAAACCCAATACACCTATAATTGAAGATTTATTGTTTATACGTTCTATTAATTTAGTCTTGATCATTTAATTACCCTTACAC
>WGBH01000256.1 GCA_015494435.1 Thiotrichaceae bacterium
GTATTGGCACTTGCCTTAGCTTCAATGGTTTTAGTCTGCAAAGAAGTCTTGGTGGTATTTAGTTGCTCACTTAATTTATTACGTAGAGTCACTAAATCATCTCTTTGATCGGTTAGTTTAATTGTTTTTTTTCGATAGCGATGATGCTGTTCTTTTTCATATTTATGATCTTCAAGCAAAGTATTGAACTGGGTTTCTATCTGTTTTAAGTCTTGTAAGTCGCTAATTAATTGTTCCCGCTCATTCTCTAATGCCCCTGTTTGTCCACGCAATGCTGCAATTTGTTGTTCATAGCCTGCTATTAAGGTTTCAGATTCATTAATCTGCTCGAGTACTGATTTAAACTCAGTATCACGTTTTTCTAATTGGGACTGTAAAAAATCTTTTTCTTTAGTTAGTTCGTTTTTCAAACTACGTTGTTCAATTTCTCCACTTTTACAAAGATAGCGCCCCATTAGCCAGCTAATAATAGCTACAATTAAAAACAATAATGATAATTCTGCAATCAAATTCCACATAGCTATTGACCTCCTTTAACGACAAATTCAATTCTACGATTTTGCGCTCGTCCTTCCTCGGTATTATTATCTGCAATCGGTTTAAGCGCCCCATGACCGATAGTGATCAGTTGTTGTTCTGGAATACCTTGTTGAAACAGCCAGTTGGCAACTTTTTGCGCTCTTTCTTGACTAAGTTTCATATTGGCAGCGTTACTTCCCATATTATCGGTATGACCTTCAATACTAATTTTTGAACGGGGACATAAAGCGGCAATATTGGCAAGTTGTTCTAGTAGAGGGTAACTGGATTTATCAATAACGCTTCCTCCTGAACTGAATTTTATACCCCCCTTCTCTAATAACTTCTTAAATTTATTTTGACAAATCTTATTGTTTTCATCAGCGGCAACAATATGTAATTTTTTCTGATATTGCTTATATTTTTCAAAGCTTTGTAGAATTTCATCACGCTTGGCAGAATAAGGGGTTTGCCCTGCAAAATAGAGCGATTGATTAGTGATTTCAATATGTCCCTGTTGTAGTTTTAGAAGTCCTTTTAAGCTAGTTTCAATGATTTTTTTCCAATTTTGTGGTGCTCCTGCACCGATTTCTAAATTAGCTTGGAGATTTTCTTGTGCCAGATGCTGAGCAATAACCTTCGTAAACTGGGTATAGCTGACCTGATTAGGAACATAACCATTAAGTTTTAATAACTGACCATTCCAATCCATATTCATGGAATATGGCTGAATAATACGTGGCGTTATTTGGTCATCAATCTGTAGTATAGGACTGTATTTCTCAATGGCTTTAAGTGCCATAAAAGACTGTTCTGTTGTTGGTGCATTGCCTGTTAAAATAACATGACGCCCTTTAACATCCACCTTAACCCAATCATATCCTTGTTCGTTCAAGTCTTGACTAAGATAAGTTTTAAGTACAAAAGGAATGCGATTTGCAAAGACAGGAATGGTAAGAATAAATAATAAGATCAGTGCTAATACCCCAAGAATTTGAATTTGCCATGCTTTGATTTTCATGCTCACTCCTTTGTGCCATCTGGTTTGATTGTCTTTTCTGTGGGTGATTTCGATCGATTGGTATTCGATTGATGATCTTCAGGTGGTGGCTTAAAAATTTTTCTTGCTTGCCCAGTGCCAAATAAATCAGGAATTTCTTTAATCGAAAGTGTCCCATTTCTATCAGGCATTTCTTTAATCATGATTGACTGAATAAGTTCAGGAATATCTTTAATCGCTACCGATTGAATCAGTTCTGGTATCTCTTTAATCGCTACCGAATGAAGTAACTCAGGCATCTCTTTAATAGCAATCGACTGAATTAATTCAGGAATATCTTTAATCGACACGGATTGGATTAATTCGGGAATTTCCTTAATAGAAACAGATTGAACCAGATCAGGCATTTCTTTAATTGATACTGATTGTTTCATCGGAGGCATTTCTTTGATAACGATAGACTGAATTAATTCAGGAATATCCTTAATAGAAACAGATTGGATTAAATCAGGGATTTCTTTAATTGATACCGATTGTTTCATCGGAGGCATTTCTTTGACCGAAACAGATTGCTCCAAAGGAGGGATAGCAACAATAGAGACTTCTTGTTTTAGATTTGCCTGCTCCGTAATAGCAATTTCACGTCGATCAGGTGCTGCTATCGGGATATTATCTTTTAAGAAGCGTAAATAGATTTTCTCACGCATCGTTGATAAGGCGCTACTTTTTAAGGTTGGTTCGGGAATCCAGCATATTAAAGCAAAGGTTATTTTATCTTGTTGGAAGTCACTTAAAACCACCTTAATTTTTTTATCTTTTGATATTTGCTTAGTTTCATGGGCAGCGGTGGTTAGAATTTCACGTATAATTTCTGGATCAACGCCATAGGCGGCTGAAATAGATAATTTAATCCGTAAACTACTGTCGGTCAAAGTGGATTCATTAACGATTTCAATGGCTCCCATTTTACCATTAGGAACAGTAATGCCGACATTGTCTTTGGTAATAATACGGGTACTACGGATACCAATACTGGTGACAGTACCAACTTGCAGACCAATTTGAATCACGTCACCCACTCGATAGGGCGCATCAGTAAGAATTAAAATGCCTGCAATAACATCAGATAAAGTATCCTTAGAAGCCATTCCAACCGCTAAACCTGCAATACCAGCCGAAGCAAGCAAAGCGGTCATATCAATATTCCATACCCCAAAAACTTGATATATACCACCGAGTCCAAGGAGTAATAAGACAATATTTTCAAACAAAGGTAAGGTGGCAGGTTGTATAATTCCCCCATCCTCTTTATTGCCAGTCTTTAGTGCTAAATTTTCTAGAAATAATTTAATTAGCTTATAAATAAATAAAAGGATAAAAACTATAATCAAAGACTTAATACTAGCTAATGCAATAAAATGTTGTATTTTTGATAACTCTAAAAGACTAGCAATTAGACCAATACTGCTAAAAAAGACAATTTGAAAAATAAGTGGGCCGGTCAGTTTGGCAATTGTTTCACCTAAACTAAAGTTTATTTTTTGTGTTAATGTAATAATTATACGCGGAATATGCGTACTGAGTAGCCGAGCCAAAAGATAAGCAATAAAAATTAAAATCCCAGCACGTAGGTAGGCATAATCATTAAATAACCCCCAGCCTTCTTTTATATAAGGAAGGGTTGTATCAATAATAGGTTGTAGCGACTGTTTAAGTTGCTCTATTAATTCCATTTAATCTCTAATGACCTTTGTTTTAGGGAACTGATGCTACCTACTTTCTTTCTGTAATCCGAACTGCTCATTGATAAATATAATTTTTTAACAAGCGCATGAAACATTTAAAGATTATTTATTCGGAAGTTTCAAATAACGAACTTACCCATATTGTGCTGATTTTTTGTTCCTAGCAATGATTAAAAGGATTCAAACAGGGACAAAAGAGCAAATAAGATAAGGAAATTTATTGCTCGGAACTTCCGATATTTGCGCGTGATTCAGCAATGGATTCCAAACATTGTGCAACGTGTGGATTGAGTTGCAATATATTACGCATTGTATTACGTTCTATCGAAACCACTTCTACATCCCCTTGTGCAACAATATTAGCATGATGTGCTTCTTTGCGAATCATTCCTGCAACACCAAAAAAATCCCCCCTTTTAAGAGTGTTTCCTATACGCATAATACCTTCAGAATCAACAATTTTTTCAATTGCTTCTCCTTGCAAAATAATAAAGAAATTTTTGGAAACCTCCCCTTTCCATGCCATACACTCACCCATCCCATAGGTTTCAATGTGACTATGTATTGCTAGTTCATGCATGTCTTCATTATTAAGATCTAATACACCCAATTCTTGTATATAACTTGCTATCTGTTTATTAGTTGGAGGAGCTTCTGATAGCTCTCTACCATCAAAACGATAAATTTCATGGGCACGAGTAGGAAAAGTAATGCCCTCACGACGATTGACATACCAAATGCGTGAGCAAAAATCATCACGAATTGCAGGTTGACGATCATAATTTTGAATAAAATAGCGTACTTCATAATGAACTGAAAATTCATCATAGGAAATTAAAGCGGCGACAGGGGGAGGGTTATCAAGTATTTCATCAGTGGCATAAGCGGCGTCTACAAGTGCTTTCTTAACTTTCGTCGGTGAATCATCAAACGATATATCAAAACCAATTCGCTCCATATGATAAATATTAGGACGCAGATAATTTTCAAACTGCTCTTTTGCTAAAACAGAATTAGGGATAGTGACGACATCATTTTCTCGTGTTTCTAAACAAACAGCCCGCCAGTCAATGCTAATCACGCGACCTTCTGTGTCCCCGACTTTAATCCAATCATTAATCAAGAAAGGGCGTGATGAGAGCAAAGCTAAACCTGCAAACAAACCACCGAGTACATCTTGCAATGCTAAACCAAGGACAACGGATCCTACTCCAAGAGCTGCTAATAAACTGCCAAGATCAGCTCCCCAAATATTTGACATAATAAATGCGCCACCCAATAAGACGAGGAAAATACGCAAAAAATCAACCAGTAACTTAGGGATACGATTACGAACATCAAGCGGTAAAGCATCAGAGAAAACAAGTGTATTAATAAATGACAATGAGGAATGAAGCAATAATATCCACATTGCTGTGGCTGATATTTTTACTAATGTAGAGCTATTATCCAGCTCCAAAACATAATGGGTGAGTAAATAGATAAAGGCAACAGGCAGCAGAATATTCCTAATATTGGCCGCAATAGAATAAAAAATAGATCCTCTATTTTTTAGCAAATGCATAATCTCGGTTGAGATTAATAATGCCAATGGCATTCCAAAAAGGAGGATAAATCCCCAGTGCGCCCAAGCCTGTTTGAGAATAGTTTCAATCATAATGGATACCTATCCTTGTTCATTAGCAGAATGCTGGGTAACAGGTATATGATGGTATTCATAAGTTGCAATCTGGCCGACCCCTTTCATATTGATTAAATCACATTGTTTAAAGAGAGAAGTATCGGTTAACTGATGATAGACAGGCTCACTGATACGCATACAATCTAGTTCAGCAGTATAACGAATTCTACTTGCAATATTTAATGATTTTCCCCATAGATCATAGACAGCTTTATGATTACCAACGACGCCTGCATTGATATCACCTGCACTAATACCAATACGTAATTTATACTCTGTCCCATATTGAATATTGAAACGATCAATAATATCAAATAGTGCATATCCAAAAGCAACACAGCGAGCCGCATAATCAAGACGTGGATTAGTCAATCCACACACGGCTAAATAGGAGTCGCCTACGGTTGTAATGCGTTCCACATCATGAATTTGAGCAGCTTCATCAAAGGCATCGACCAATTCGTTTAACCGAGCAATAGCTTCTGTCGCATCAAGACCATTTACTGATTCTTCCAGCCCTTTGAGCGCAGTATATAAAATAGCAACATTTTGATAACTATTAGCAATATTCTTTTCTCCCTGCATATAACGCCTACCGATTTCAACAGGAAAGGCATTCAGAAGTAATTTATCCAATGCTTTTTCACATTTAATAATGGTATTTTTCTGGGTGTGAATACTGCTTCGCATATCATCAAAAGAATGGGCTAACTCACCAAACTCATCATTACGTTCTAGACTAATTGGCGTTTTTGTATCACCCTCATGAACCCGTTTTGCCGCTCCAATCAGGCTTTTAATCGGACCAATAAAACGCCCTGCTAGCCATAAAGAAAAGAAAGAAATAAGGGCTGCTTGTATAACCGCTGAAATTAATAATCTCTTTTGAAACTGAACCACAGGTTCAGTGGCTTCATCCTTATTAATTTCTGCAAGGATTGCCCAGTTTAATCCAGGAATTTTTACAGGTTGATAGGCACTTAATACTTCATGCCCCTGATAATTAGTGATAGTTTGAATATCTGTTTCACCCTTTAGAGCCGCTCGACTAGCAACCGTATCAACAGGTTGTAATAAAGCAGTGCGCCCAGAGGAGGCTATTTTCTTAGTAATTGCTGCATCTACACCCTCACTATTCAAGTTTTTAATATAATTTTCCTTATTTTCAAATACAAAACGCGAATTAGAACGCATTTTATAGTCAGGCCCTACTAAATATATATCCCCTGTTTCACCTAAAGCAGATTCGCGCCATGAACGATTAGCATTTATAATCGTGGTAATTTGATCGATGGAGATCTGCATTGCTAAAATACCAATAAATTTATTGCCATTATAAACAGGAGTCACAAGAAATGAGGCGGGTGAATCTGCGGATGAAATATAAGGGCTAAAATCAACCACCGCTACCTTGCCTTTGTCTGGACTGCGAAGAATAGCATTAACAACATAAGCAAGAGTGCTTTGAGCTTGAATATCATTATTTAAACTTGTCGCAAAATCGGGAGCTTTATAAGTACTATAGATAATGTTTTTACTGTCTTTATCAATTAAAAACAAATCATCATAAGCAAATGTTTTGATAAATTTACGCAATTTAGGATGATATTTTTGATGCACCTTACTGTAATAGCTATTATCTTTGGCATTATTTAACTCTTCTTTCTTGCCTGCTTTATGTGGGTTATTGGCAATATAATGGTATTGCAGGTATTTCCCTGTTAATGACTTAGGAAGATAATCATCTACATTATAAAAATTCTGTTTACCATTTTCATTTTTTAATCGAAGGAAAAATTCTTTATTATAATAATCAGCTAATAAATTTTTTTGCTTTTCATCTAATTTAATATTATAGCTATCAAGCAACGAAAAAGCAGCTGAGAACTCATCAATCGCATTAATAATCATAGTGTTATCAGCAAGCATATTAATTTGGTTACGACGTTGCTGAAAATAATTCTCAAGCTGTTTAGCACGACTAGTACGCAAAATAGAAAGTTGCTGCTTAATACCATCAGTTAATGATTTATGCCCATTATAAAGCC
>WGBH01000257.1 GCA_015494435.1 Thiotrichaceae bacterium
AAGCTGAAGCTTTCACTCCTTTTCATCTTGATGATTAAAAAGCTGAAGCTTTCACTCCTTTTCATCTTGATGATTAAAAAGCTGAAGCTTTCACTCCTTTTCATCTTGATGATTAAAAAGCTGAAGCTTTCACTCCTTTTCAGCTTGATGATTAAAACGCTGAAGCTTTCACTCCTTTTCAGCATTAAAAAAATCGTTTTATTGCTCTATATTTAGGTGCTTTATTGGCAGGTTGATTAATATGCTCTTTAACTCCCCAGCTACCATAAAATTGATAGGTTTTTGGTGAGGAGAATAATGTCATTAAGCTATTACCCGTGATACGTCCCCAGTTTTGTAAATATTCAATATAAACTTTTTCCATAGGATCCGCGCGATTAGCGCCAATTAATAAGGGATTAGGATAGTCGCGTATTGAACGTGTTTTCGGGGCAATAAGATGTTGCCCGCCTTCATAGGCTATTAATTTTACTTTATATTTTCTAACCACTGCCATCTGTTTCTCAAGCATTTTATAAACATTGCCTAAAGAGTAAGGGTTTTTAGGATCTCTTAATAATTTAAAAATACTCGGAACGGATGTAATTTGATTTAGATTACGCTGATGAATATAAAAATAAGGTGCAATGGCAAAGGCATCAATATGTTGATAGGCATTTTGATATTTTAATAATAATTCTGTCATTTTAGGGCTAGCTGCAAAACCGCTAAGCACTCGTGTAATACGTTGGTGTCCACCATAAACCTGCTCCCAAATACGCATCACTTCCAGGCTTCGTTTAACATAAAACTTATGCCCTGCATGGGCTCTATTGGTATCTAGGTGTTGTTTCATCCCCATTGTTTTAGTGTACTGTGCCTGTAAAAAAGCACTATTCCATGTCTCATTAGTATATTCAATATAGGGCTTTAAATTCGGACGTAAATGTTGTTTCACATAACTGGCATATTGACGTACTAAATTATTATCGGCCGCATGGGGTATATTAAACCAAGGGTGAGCATTGAGTTGATTGGCAAGTTTTACCATCACTTCAAGCGGCGCACCGCGTACCCCTTCTCTACCTGCCCATGTTGCCTGTGTCATTCGAGGCATTTGTTCCCATGAGGTCATCGGATTACGCGTGATACCCGACATATTCATAAAGCGTATCACTTTAAAGTCACGCATAAAGTTTAAATAATCAGGATTAAACAGGATGGTGTCATAATGCTTTTCAAAGGCTAAATAATTGCCACGACAAGCGCGTTGATTCGGTACACGCTTAAAAGGATTATTAGCACAAATCCCCCCAGGAGGGAGTAGACGTATATTGCGTAAATAATTTTTTGGATTACTTTTAATGATTTTAAGCGTGACTTTGAAGAATTTATCCTGCCCCGAGCGGATATTAATCACCTCCCTACCCTGTGATTTACTCACAAGCGTTGCATCGTCGCCGTATTGAAGCGTTCCTTCACCATCGTATAAAACGGTATAATTTCCCTCTGGAATCGTCCCCGCAGGTAACCAGTGAATTAAATTTGTCCCAGCGACTCCACCATTTAAATTACGTGGCCAGCCATTATGATCATAAATAATATTGCCTTTGGTTAAACGTCGAGACTCTTGAAAAGGCAATGCCTGTTTGAATAAATTAAGAAAAGGTACGCTAGAATCAACCTGCATTACCTCATTGGTATTAATACCGAGTAATGGTTTCCCTGCGGCTTGAAGATTAAGGCTAAAAAGCAATGTAAACATTAACAAGATTGAAAAAGTGCTAAAACGTAATATAGTCAATATCATACTTAGATTATTCTCTTTGGTTTTTTAAACAGACTTTTTAAACAGACCGATCTATTCAATACTCTCGCCAAATCTGAACTGCAATAGGTTCATTTTGATGGATGCGCTATCGCTTATCTGTCCTACAAATCACGACTGGCGAAGGTGTTAATATTAGGAAAGTTTAGTTCAAATCAATTTGTTTTTCTTAGGAAGTTTCAAGTGCTGAATTTACCCAGTTATTTTTTTTTGCTATTTTTTAAAGAAGACTTATGGGG
>WGBH01000258.1 GCA_015494435.1 Thiotrichaceae bacterium
AATAACTAAATTGGAGTTACGATGTGGAAGTCAACGGGATGGATAGCGAAGAAAGAGCATGTTACCAACGAAACGGTCCAGAATTGGATAAAGGAGGGATACTATGATCACGTCAAGAAAACAAAAGGAGGACACTAAGGAGGTAACATACTAACCGAGTATGGATTGAAGAACCAAGCGTTGTTATCCTCTATGCGCGTGTATCTAGCAAGAAGCAACAAAGCTCACTCGAAACACAAGAAAGACGGCTTAAAAAGCACTATCCAGACGGGCAGTTTATCTCTGACATTGCCAGCGGATGTAACCAAAATAGACGCGGATATAAAGCCATTTTGGAACGAGCTATCGAAGGAAATTCACTCCATCTTGTGGCAACCACATCAGATAGAATCACCCGAACAGGATTCCCGCTCATTAAATGGATCATTGAATTATCAGGTGGGCGCATTGAGCTTTTGGAAGAGGAAGATTCTACCGATCAATTTGACACAAAAACCCTCATTGCTTTCATTGCCCGCTTTATCAGTTCCTATTATGGAAAGCGAAACAGAAACCGTTATCAGCAAAAAGATAAGGATTTGTCCAGAGAATGAAAAAAAATGGGAGCAAGCATTAAATATTTATCGTTGTGCTTACAACGGTCAATGGTTTTCCAATGTTCAGTTAAAACAATAGGGTATTGTATAAATAGGTCAAATGATTAATCTAACACATTAATAATAAATAGAAATAACGAGGATATACATAGAATGTCAAATAAAACTCAAATAGCAACAGCGACAGAAACAAAAATTATACCTGGAACAGAGATTGCGCCTGTTAATACGATAAATAAGGACTTAGTTACCTATAAGGATATTGATGAAGCTGAAAGAAAGGAAGTGGATGCGATCATTGGCGAAATTGATATGAATGATCGTAGTAGCATCATCTTTTTTGGTAGTAAAGCACAAGAACAGATGAGTACCATCTCTGAAAATATGTTGGAAGGGGTGCGTAATAAAGACCTTGGTGGTGCAAGTAGCTCTTTAAATGAGATGATGGTGGCTATTAAAGGCTTTGATGTTGATGAGTTAAATCCAAATAAAAAACCAGGTTTCTTTGCTAAATTATTTGGCAAAGCAAAGCCAATCGCACTTTTCTTGAGTGAATATTCTGATGTTAAAAAACAGATTAATCAAATCACAGATAAAATGGAAGGGCAAAAAACACAACTGCTGACTGATATTATTTCATTGGATAAACTCTATGAAGCCAATCTTGAGTATTTTCATAAGCTAGAGCTTTATATTGCAGCAGGCGAAGAAAAACTACATCGTTTGGATAGTACTGATATTCCCGCATTAGCAAAAAAAGCAGAAGAAAATATTGAGGACTTATTAGCAGCACAGTCATTGCGTGACTTGCGAAGTTCAAGAGATGATTTAGAGCGTCGTTTGCATGATCTCAAATTAACACGTCAAGTGGCAATGCAAAGCTTACCTAGTATACGTTTGGTACAAGAAAACGATAAAACATTGATCAATAAAATCAACTCAACATTGATCAATACTGTGCCGTTGTGGAAAAATCAGTTAGCACAGGCTGTTACTATTTTCCGTATGAGTGATGCCGCAGAGACGGTTAAGCAAGCTTCTGATTTAACTAATGAATTATTAGAAGCTAATGCAACGAATCTACAAACTGCCAATGTAGAAGTACGCAAGCAGATGGAACGGGGTATTTTTGATATTGAATCAGTACGTAGAGCGAATGAAACCTTGGTGGAAACGATTAATGATAGTTTAAGAATTGCAGACGAAGGCAAGGCGGCGCGGGCGGAAGCTGAAACAGAATTAAAGACACTAGAAGCTGAATTACGTCAGGCATTGGTTTCTTCAAAAGCTAAGGCTGATCAACTTAATTGATAAAATAGTAAGGAGGTCTGAATGATGAGTCTTTGGGATAAAGTGTTTGGTGAGTTCATTGATATTATTGAATGGACAGAAGATGACCCCAATACCATGGTGTATCGCTTTGAACGCTATGGGAATGAAATAAAATACGGTGCAAAGCTTACGGTGCGCGAAACACAGGTTGCAGTCTTTGTTAATGAAGGGCAAATTGCCGATATATTAACCCCTGGTTTATACGAGCTGGACACTAAAAATATACCGATATTATCGACTTTGCAGCATTGGGGTCATGCCTTTGAAAGTCCTTTTAAGGCGGAAGTTTACTTCTTTAATATGCGCCAGTTTACTAATCTCAAATGGGGAACAAAAAACCCCATTATATTACGTGATAAAGAGTTTAGCATGGTGCGTTTACGTACTTTTGGTAGCTATTCTATCCGTATTAGTGATCCTAAAAAATTTATGATGGAAATTTTAGGCACTGATGGTCATTTTACGGTGGCAGAAATTAGTAATCAATTACGCGATATTATTGTTTCACGTTATTCTAGTATTCTAGGTAAATCCAAGATTCCAGTACTGGATATTGCGGGTAATTATGATCAGCTCGGTCAATTTATTACAGAACGTATTGCACCTGAATTTGAAAATTATGGCATTGAACTGACTAAAGTTTTGGTTGAGAATATTTCATTACCCTCAGCGGTTGAAGAAGCACTTGATAAGCGCACTAGTATGGGAATGATTGGTGATTTAGATAAGTATCTTAAATACAATGTAGCAGAATCAATAGATTCAGAAAATAGTTCTGCAAGTAGTGCCGCCAGTACCACGATGGAAATGGGTATCGGTTTAGCAATGGGGCAACAAATGAGTAATGCATTACAGCCTCAACAACCCGCCTCGACTGTTGAACCCCCCGTTGGCCATGCTGCACCTCCTCCTGTACCGAG
>WGBH01000259.1 GCA_015494435.1 Thiotrichaceae bacterium
TTTATCTAAGTCATTGATAGTTTGTTGTATTACACGATAAAAGGCATTGTTATGGTATCGTTATTGAAGATATTTTAGTTTTTTAATTCTTATATATCATTGAATTTAAATGATATTGTTGTTTTTTCGTGGGGCGTTTCGACAGCCTAGTAACAAACCCCGTCGGGCTAAGTTACTTGCCCTTTTGTTCCTATTTTAATTATCCCAATCGTTGTATGGAGTGATTATGCAACAATTGAGATACTCCAACTAGAAACAAAAAATCAGTACAATGGGTGGATGCATTACCTAAAACCTCCTCAGTTGTTTAATTAAGATGATGTAAATAAATAAGGGGATGCTAATAGCATCCCCTTTTTATTATCTTAGCCTAAAATAGGCTTGATTAAGAAATTTTTTGATCCAAATCACCGGCACTATAACGTTGAGACATTTCGTCTAGTGAGTAAATTTTACCAATTTTACTTGCATTACCTGCACAACCAAACGCCTCATAACGTGCTTTACAGATTTCCTTCATGCCATTAGTGGCTTCTTTAAGGAATTTACGTGGGTCGAAGTTTGATGGGTTTTCTTGTAAATGACGACGTACTGAACCAGTAGAAGCCATACGCAAGTCGGTATCAATATTAACTTTAGTCACACCACTTTTAAGACCCTCAACGATTTCAGTCACTGGAACACCGTAAGTTTGTCCCATATCACCGCCGTAGTTATTGATGATCTTTAGCCAATCCTGTGGTACAGAGGATGAACCGTGCATAACAAGATGAGTATTAGGAAGACGCGCGTGAATCTCTGCAATACGATCAATACGTAAGATTTCGCCTGTTGGTTCTTGAGTAAATTTATAAGCACCATGAGAGGTTCCAATCGCGATAGCAAGTGCATCAACATTGGTTGCTTTAACGAAATCAGCCGCTTCCTCTACAGAAGTCAATAGCATATCCAGATCAAGCTTGCCGTCTGCACCGTGTCCGTCTTCTTCGCCCATTTCACCTGTTTCAAGTGAACCTAAACAGCCTAGTTCACCTTCTACTGAAACACCGCCTGCATGTGCCATTTTTACGACTTCAGCAGTGACTGCTACATTGTATTCAAAAGATGCTGGTGTTTTACAATCCGCTTCTAATGAACCATCCATCATGACAGAGGTAAAACCAGATTGAATTGAACGTAAACAAACCGCTGGCTCAGAACCGTGATCCTGATGCATAACGATTGGAATATGTGGGTACATTTCAGTAGCAGCAATAATCAGATGGCGCAAAAAAGGTTCGCCTGCATAGCCGCGAGCACCTGCTGAACCTTGCATAATAACAGGAGAGTTTGTCTCATCTGCTGCTTGCATGATTGCGTGGACTTGTTCCATATTGTTGACATTAAAAGCTGGTAAGCCGTAGTTGTTTTCTGCTGCATGATCTAAAAGTTGACGCATGGAAATTAGAGCCATGTGATTCTCCTTAAATATAGGTTAATAATAAATAGAGTTTTTAAAAGTATAATGTAGGGCTTTATTGTTTAGTAACAGCCCAAGTCTTCTCCGATTTTAATAATTTTAAGCATATTTGTTCCGCCATCAATACCAATTAAATCGCCTTTGGTAACAATGACAAGATCTCCTTTTTCTACCTCTCCACTTTCTAATAAGTGCTCAATAGCAACACGATTTGCTTCTTTTGGATCAGTTAAGGGTGGTTGCTCAAGGCATATAGGGTAGACACCACGATAAATACTAACCCGTCGGCAGGTTTTTTGATGCGGTGTTAAGGCATAAATAGGGGTTCCTGAACTAATACGTGACATCCAACGTGTGGTAGAGCCTGACTCGGTTAGGGCGGCAACTGCCTTGACGTTCATGTGATTACCAATGTACATCGAAGCCATTGCAATGGCTTCATCACAACGTTGAAATTCATCTCCAAGACGATGACCCGATTGGGTGGCTTCTGAAGAGTACTCTGCTTCTTCACAAATTCTCCCCATAACCTCAACAACAAGGGCTGGATTATGCCCTGTCGCCGTTTCTCCTGATAACATCACTGCATCAGTACCATCTCTTACTGCATTAGCAACATCAAATACTTCGGCTCGTGTAGGGATATTATTCGTGGTCATACTCTCCATCATTTGGGTGGCAGTAATGACCGCTTTATCTAACTCTCGGGAGCGCTTGATTAACATTTTTTGTGCATGAGGAAGATTAGCATCACCAAGCTCAACACCAAGATCACCGCGTGCGACCATAATCACATCAGAGGCTTTAATCAGGCCATCTAAAACGGATTCTTCATCACCTTCGGGTTCTTTAAAGGAGTCAGCACGTTCAATTTTAGCAACAATGGCAGCATCACCACCTGCAGCTTGCATTAATTCCCTGGCTTGAATCAAATCTTTTGCACTTTCTGGAAAAGAAACGGCAAGAAAATCAACGTTCATTTCAGCAGCTAATTTAATATCTTGTTTATCTTTTTCAGTTAAAGCATCTGCAGATAAACCACCACCACGACGGTTAATGCCTTTATTGTTGGATAGTTCATAACTATTTAGCACTTCAGTATAGATTTTTTGATGATCAATCCCCGTCACGAGTAAGACTAAACGACCATCATCTAACCAGAGTTCATCAGAAACATTGACATCATTGGGTAAATTTTTATAGGTAATCCCGATTTGATCCTGATCACCAGCATCAGCGGCTAAACCCGCATCAAGAATAAATTTATCACCTGCTTTAAGCTCAATTTTACCGTTTTTAAATTTTTCAGTTCGGATTTTTGGTCCTTGTAAATCAGCGAGAATAGCAATTGATCGATTCGCTTTTTTTGCTGCCGCACGTACCAATGCTGCGCGTGCTTTGTGTTCTTCAGGTGTTCCGTGTGAAAAATTCAGGCGAACGACATTCACACCTGCTTTTACAATCGCTTCAATTGACTCAAGGGTACTCGTAGCAGGACCTAATGTCGCAACAATTTTTGTTCTTCTCATGAAAAAGACTATATCCTTTTTGTTGTTATAGGAAAAAATATTGTTAAGGATTTAGGGCAACAAAATACTGATAAGACATTTTGTTGATCTAAACCTTAAAATACAATTTCCAGATAAAGTCACAAGTATAGTCCAATATCATTGCAACTTTATGACTAAAGTTATTAGGAAGTTCTTTATCCTTTAGCGCGTTCTTCTAGCATTGATACAACAGGGAGTTTCTTGCCTTCAAGGAATTCTAAGAATGAACCACCACCTGTTGATATATAAGAGACTTTATCCGCAATATCATATTTATCAACGGCTGCTAAAGTATCTCCTCCTCCTGCGACTGAAAATCCCTTCGATTCTGCAATAGCCATTGCAATGGCTTTTGTGCCTGAACCAAATTGATCAAACTCAAATACGCCCACAGGGCCATTCCAAACAATTGTTCCCGCATTTTTAATCACTTCACAAAGCTCTGCGACTGAATCAGGACCAATATCAAAGATCATATCGTCATCTAAGATATTTGTTACTGATTTAGTGGTTGCCTCTGCTGTTTCAGAGAACTCTTTCCCACAAATAACATCGGTAGGTACAGGAATACTGCCATTATTCGCTTCTGCATTTGCTTTTAATGTTTTAGCAGTGTCTATTAATGATTCTTCATACAGTGACTTACCAACATTATAACCTTCTGCGGCAATAAAGGTATTGGCAATACCGCCACCAACAATTAACTGGTCAACGACTTTTGATAGTGATTCAAGAACTGTTAATTTAGTAGAAACTTTTGCGCCGCCCACTAAGGCAACCATTGGACGAGCAGGGTTGTCTAAGGCTTTGCCTAATGCCTCTAGTTCACCTGCAAGTAGTGGACCTGCTGCTGCTGTAGGAGCAAATTGACCCGCGCCATGTGTCGATGCTTGGGCGCGGTGGGCAGTACCAAAGGCATCCATTACATAGACATCACAAAGTGCTGCATATTGCTTTGATAGCGCTTCATCATTGGCTTTTTCGCCTTGGTTAAAACGTACATTTTCTAGTAAAACCACATCACCATTATTTAACTCGGGTGAATTTTCGAGATAATCAGTAACTAATTTAACCTCAGCACCTAATAAACCACTCATATGAGTAGCAACAGGAGCTAACGAAAATTGATCCTCAGGAGAGCCTTCTGTTGGGCGACCTAGATGGGACATAATCATCACTTGAGCGCCTGCTTTGACTAAAAATTCAATGGAAGGCAGAGAAGCACGAATACGTTTATCAGAGCTTACTTTGCCGTCTTTGATTGGAACATTAAGATCCTGTCGAATTAGAACACGTTTGCCAGATAGATCAAGATCAGTCATATTAATGATTGACATAGGATTCCCCTTAAAAAGTTTATGAAGATAAAGCGATTGGATAAAAATTACTATTAATACTTATCCAATGACTCTATAAATATTCAAAAAATTACATTTTTCCATAAAAAACATAAAGTTATTGTTTTATCTGGGGTTTTTTATTTGCAAAAAAACGTAACTCAACAAAGTATATTATTAATAGTTGCAAAAGTATGTTCAGTAAAAA
>WGBH01000260.1 GCA_015494435.1 Thiotrichaceae bacterium
ATGTATTTCAATCCATTCATCATGATAATTAGCAAATATATAATCATTCATTTCGCGTGTATCAACCGTAGTAAGACGATAATCATTAGCAGCACCTGTTTGAATAATCGCCTCTAATAAAATTTCATTCATACGACGTGCGCAAGAAATTGCATCGGCAATATTTTCTGGAGTTACTTTTTCATTAAGACGCTTGTCATTTTGGATAATATGAATAATTTGTTCTAAACCAGACCCTGTATTGCTTGTGTTTGCCATAATGATCGTAGGTGTTAAACCGAATGCAGGTATAATACAACATGCTTTTAAAAAGTTTCTTTTATTCATTTTTTTTGCCCTATATTTATGGTAAATAACCCTTTATAAATAGCATAAAAAGCAACCAAAAAATAGAAAAATAAGATAAGTTGAGAGTACAGTGATAGCGTTATATCGTCTTGAAGACGTTTTTTCTAAAAATTTATTCATGAAAATAAGCATTTATTTCCTATTTTCAATAGGCACAAAAAAACCGCATTGAATGCGGTTTTTTTGTGCTATCAAGACAAGAAGTGTAAGGAAGTTCCAAGCAATGATTATACCAATCTTAACTTGCCCTTTTGTCCCTGTTTGAATCATCTCAATCGTTGCGTAGAACAACTATGCGCCTCTTGAGATACTCCAACCAGAAACAAAAAATCAGTGCAAGATAGGTATAACCATTGCTTGAAACTTTCTAAAATTACTTCCAAAAATTCACTTCTTTAGAAGCAATTCCACGCACTTCTTCTGTTAATTCAGCATATCTTGCGCGATATTCTTTCCACTCACCAACATAGTAATCTTCAGCATCAAATTCACCACTATTTTCATAAGCGATAAATTTGGCCTGCATATCTAACATTTCTTGAATTAATTCTGCTTTGTTGCTCATATCTAATCTCTCCGAAGTAGCAAAAATGATAAATGTTTATCTAAAATAAATAATGCTGAGAAATATACAGAGTTAAGCCATCAAGAGGTATACCCCATTTAGGGTAGGATGATTTTTTGTGTAAATTAGATATAATTTTTAGGAGCTTGAACGCAGATTGTCTTTATGATTTAAGAAGCTTCCTTCTGCGGTATGTGATTTTATAGTTTAAATAAAGAGGTTAAATGATATATATGGCAACACTTGCGGGAACGGATGTAGAGGTAACAGATGAAGGTTATTTAGAAAATGTTAATGACTGGAGTGAAGATGTTGCCACTGCAATGGCAAAGGTTGATGGTATCGAACTGACTGAAAAACATTGGGATATTATTAATTATTTACGTGAAGAGCATATAACAAATGGTGAAGAACCAAATGAACGCGCTATTGTTAAGGCCATGAAAAAAGTCTGGGGTGGGAAACCAAAAAGTAAAGACTGCTTTTTGCTATTTCCAGGAGCACCGAGCAAACAAGGACGTAAATTTGCGGGATTACCAAAAAGTCACCGTAAAGGCGGCTATTAAAAATACAGATTGAAATCACAACAAGAGCAATCCTTCTCTAAAAAATAGCGCTCTGTGATTTCAATTTCCTTAGGCTGTATGTGTTTATCTCTTTAAAACAACCAATCATCAAATTTTTTTCTAAAATGACCTTTATCAATGATTTGGTTCAGCTTCTGTGTGTATTGTGTTAAGTATGATTACGTCCCGTTTGATTTAATCCCTAATTTAACAACAATAAAAAGGAACTCCTATACATGAGCCTATTACTTAATGCTTTTATTCACGGTTTTTTGGTTGGAGCGATTATAGCCTCCATTTCCGTTGTCGTTTATCTACTGTATCTCAAGGTAAAAAGCCTACAACAAAGTTAAGATTATAAATAATTAATACCTATTTACTGATGCTTTATGATCTCAATTGCACAATCAATAGCTGCTATTAAACTACCAATTTCTGCTTTTCCCGTACCCGCTAAATCCAATGCCGTACCATGATCAACCGAGGTACGGATAATTGGTAATCCCAGTGTAATATTGACCGCATGACCAAAGCCTGCATATTTAAGCACGGGCAAACCTTGATCATGATACATAGCTAAGACCGCATCAGCATTTTCTAAATGGCGCGGGGTAAATAATGTATCAGCAGGCAATGGGCCTGTTATCTTAAGACCTTTTTGTTTTAATTTATTCAAGGTAGGCTCAATCGTCTCGATTTCTTCTCTGCCCATATACCCCCCTTCACCCGCATGAGGGTTCAGTCCACAAACCAAAATATGCGGTTGTTGAATCCCAAATTTAATGCGCAAATCATAAGCCATAATCTCCAATACTTCTGTGAGCGATTGTTCACTAATCGCTTCACTCACTTTAGAAAGCGGAAGATGTGTGGTGGCTAAGGCAACCCGTAATTTATCCGCGGCTAACATCATTACAGGTAATTTAGCCCCTGTTTTTTCAGCAAAGAATTCAGTATGCCCAGTAAAAAGAATACCTGCATCGTTAATAATTCCTTTATGTAGCGGTGCGGTTACAACGGCTGCAAACTCACCACTTAGACAACCTTTAGTGGCACGTTCTAAGGTTTCTAAAACATATTTAGCATTAGCGACATTAAGCGTTCCAGCTATCACTTTCTCAGGACAACTAATTGGCAATACGGTGAGCTCATGAGGGGCGTTAATGACAGGGGTTTTATCCACTTGATATTGGCGTAATCTTAATGGAAGATTAAGTAAATTAGCACGTTGTAATATGACCTCGGGATCAGCAATAACAACTAGTTCGCAATCCTGTCTTTTTTGGACTAATTGAATCAATAAATCAGGACCAATTCCCGAAGGTTCTCCTGCGCTAATCGCAAGTCGTGCAATACTCATTATCTATTATTTCCTGCCACTTATTTTTCTAGGACTTTGATTAAATCCACCAGTAATTTAGAGACTTCTCCCGTCATTAAAGCAAATTCAATATCGAGATGCTCTTCATGTGACTGAGGGTTTTCTGCGTCTAATTTTTCGGCTAAAATATCAAGAAATTTCAGCTTTTTGATTTGGATGTCTTCCGTGAGAACGAAACTAATTTTTTCATTCCATTCTAACCCTAGCTTAGTTGCCATTTTTCCAGACTCTAAATTACTTTGAATCTCATCCGAAATAAGATCATGTTTTCTAAAGCTAGCAACACTTTTATCTTCATCCTGACTTTTTAACTCACATTCATTACCTAGCATAAAGGGTTGAGGTGTCTTTTCCTCTTTAAGCCAATTTGTCATGCTGATAATAGCAGGGATTTCTGTTTCTGGTAATGCACTAGGCAAACTACCAATGGATTCACGCAATAACTCGGTTAACTCTTCTGCGCGAGGTGCTGAACTCGTATTGACTACAATCCATCCACCACGCGGATCTATCCAAGCATCAAATTTTTGGGTGCGAGCAAAGGCACGCGGTAGGAGTTCAAATTCAATTTCTTCACGTAGCTCTTTCTTTTCAGCATTGCTGACTTTACGCTTCTCTTTACGTTGAATATCATCAACACGCTCCTCTAATTCTTCACGTATCACAGAAACAGGCAGAATTTTTTCTTGGCGCGCCATTGTAATAAGAATATAACCATTAGCCGCATGGGTTAGTGATTCGCTGTTCTTTCCAAGGGGCGCAACCCAACCCGTGCTTTCACGTTGTACAGCAGAACAAGGAGCAAATATTTTTTTACCTAACGCTTCATGTAAAGCTTCAGCTGAATGAGAAAATTCACTATTGAGCTTGAAAAGATATAGATTTTTAAACCACATTATTGTTGTCGTCCTTTAAATTAAGAAGGGCGTGGATTATGCAATAAAATTTCTCTCTTGTGTGAATAAATACTGACTAGATAATATTCCTTATTAAATAAAGGAAATGCAATAGCTTGAAGGTTCCTTAGAAACTTCCAAGTAGGTTTTGATTATTCTCGGGACATAAATTTACCCGTGACGGTATTGATTTTAATGAAATCATTCGTTTCCAAATATTCAGGGACTTGAATTTCTAATCCTGTTGAGAGTATTGCAGGTTTTGTGCGACCTGCCGCAGTTGCCCCTTTGAGTTTAGGTGCGGTTTCTCTGATTTGTAATACAACAGTTGCAGGCAGTTCGATTCCTAAAATATTGCCATCCATTAACAGAGCAGTAATCCCTTCTAATCCATCGCTTATATAGCCAATTTGATCTTCAATAGTGTCTTTATTTAACTCGTACTGACTATAATCTTCGCTATTCATAAAAATATAATGCTCACCATCCAAATAGGAAAATTGTACTGAAACCCTTGAGCAATCTGCTTCTTTGAGCATATCATCCGTTTTGTAAGACTTATCTAGCTTTTGACCTGTTTTTAAATTGTTATAACGTATTTTATACAGCGTTGATGCGCCACGGAAAGAGGGACTTTTGGCTTCAACAGTTTTCACAATGTGTGGATCTGCATTGATTTCAATAATCATGCCGCGTTTTAGCTCACCTGCTTTTGGCATCTTATTTTTTCCCCATTATCAGTTAATTTATTATTTATTGGTATTTGATACTATTTCTTGCAAATATTTAAAGAGTAACCGAGAAGCTTTAGGTATCTTATTTTGCGCTACTTCTTTCGTTGCATTACGAATAAGTTGATGAATGTATTGACGATCAGCGCTAGGATATAATTCAAGGATTTCGCTAAACAGCCGATGATCTCCTTTTATTAATTGATCACGCCAAGTTTCTAATTGATGAAATTGTTCCACACTTCTTTTGTGAGGTAGTTTAATTAGGCGTAATGCTTCACGGATTGCAATAACATCCTCTTCTAACATTAACCCTGAGATAAAGCGTAATTGTCGTTGCAATGCAGATTTTTTGAATTTCTTAGCCGCAAATACTTCCTCTTTCATACGCTCTGAAAGAGGAAGGGATGAAAAATGTATTTTTGGTAGCTCAACTAACTCCCGACCCAAGTCATGCAAGGCTTTAAAGTCACGTTTTAACTGCTCCTTATTAGGGCGTATTGCATATTCTTGTTCTTCTTCATTCATATCATTGTTGTTAATTTAAACTAGAAATGGTTGATAATAACATTTTCTTTTGTGTAATCTAAATTTTTATTTAAATTTGAAACTATAATAAAGACTATAATCCTCCCTGAAGATGTCATGATATGACATAATTTATTCACCTAATATTTGCCAAATCAGGTAAAATGATCAGTCTTTTGTGACCAGAAGAAAAGGAATTAATGTTAAAATGAAAACAACATGCTATATAAATACCCTTAATCAAAAACAACAGCCTAATTAGTAGTGAATAGTATTTTTAATGTTTTTAAAACCATCTTTGGGCTACTTTGGCGGATCTTTCGCATCGCTTTATTGGTGGGAATCGTCTTGGGTTCTCTAGCGGCAACGGCCTATGTTCTAAAATTAGATGATCATGTGCGCACTCAGTTTGAAGGCAAACGATGGGCTTTGCCTGCACGCGTGTTTGCACGTCCATTAGAAATATTCGTTGGCAAAGGTTTATATGCACAAGATTTAGAAAAAGAATTGCAACTATTACATTACCGTAAAACTAATAACCCAATTGATACAGGGCAATATATTCGTGAGGGCAATACGTTTATTATTCATACACGAGGATTTCAATTTGCTGAGGATAAAGAGCCAGAACGAAAAATAAAAATTACCCTCTCAAAGGGACGTATTCGTTCTCTTGCTAATGTGGATAATAACGATCCACTGACTTTAATGCGTATGGAACAAGTTCTTATAGGTAATTTCTATCCAAGCCATAATGAAGACCGTGTTCTAGTGCGAATAAAAGATGTATCTCCTTTATTAATTAAAGGCTTGATCGCTGTTGAAGACAAGCATTTCTATGAACACTTTGGGATTAATCCACGCTCTATTGGACGAGCAATGATTGCTAATTTTAAAGCAGGTCATACCGTTCAAGGAGGGAGTACATTAACGCAACAATTGGTGAAAAATTTCTATCTTTCCAATGAACGTAGTATCAAACGCAAAGTAAATGAAGCTGTTATGGCACTGTTATTGGAATTACATTATGAAAAGGATGAAATTTTAGAAGCCTATATTAATGAAATTTATTTGGGGCAAAATAAAAAACGTGCAATTCATGGGTTTGGTTTAGCCTCACAGTTTTATTTCAATCGTCCTATTAAAGAATTAAAAGCAGAACAAGTCGCACTACTCATCGGCATTGCAAAAGGTGCTTCATTTTACAATCCTCGACGTTTTCCCAAAAGAGCTAAAATACGTCGTAATTTAGTCTTAGATATAATGGCAACAGAAGGGGTGATTGATATTGCACAGGCGAATGATTTAAAACAACTTCCTTTAGGGGTTAGTGAACATGTGCCACCGAGTGTGAGTCCGTTTCCTGCCTATTTAGAATTAGTGCGTAAGCAATTACAGCGCGACTATAATGAAGAGGATTTACGCACAGAAGGCTTGTTAATTTTTACTGCAATGGATCCTATCGTACAGCTTATTGGTGAGCAGGTTTTGAGTCGTCGAGTACGAAAATTAGAACGCTCGCAACACATACCACGCGGAAAATTAAATAGCGCAATGGTCATCAGCAGTGTGCAAGGTGGGGAAGTGTTAGCAATTATAGGGGGGCGTAATGCCCGTTATGCAGGGTATAACCGTGCGCTAGATGCTAAACGACAAATAGGTTCACTGGTTAAACCTGCTGTTTATTTGGCCGCATTAGAAACGCCTCGAAAGTTTAATTTAGCCACGCCACTGAGTGATGGCCCTGTGAAAGTTCGTCTTTCACGTACAGAAATATGGGAACCTCGCAATTATGATCATCGTGATCTAGGGGTTGTTACCTTGCGACGTGCGCTCGTTTTATCTCGAAATACGCCCACGGTGCGAATTGGAATAAAACTAGGTATGGAACGCGTGGTTAAGATGTTACATGATTTGGGCATTCGCTCCGATATACCTTTGTATCCTTCGGTATTATTAGGTGCATTAGAATTGTCCCCGCTGGAAGTTCAGCAAATGTACCAAACGATTGCAGAAGGTGGTACTTATACCCCTTTACAAGCGATTCGCAATGTCATGAACTCCTATGGCAAGACATTAAAACGCTATCCTTTGGATGTAAAACAGGTTGCATCCGCAGGTTCTACTTATTTACTCATCTCTGTTATGAATGAAATCACCAAAACAGGGACAGCCAAATACTTGTCTAAGGTATTGCCTCGATGGAAAAATGCGGCAGGTAAAACAGGGACAACGAATAATAAACGTGATAGTTGGTTTGCAGGGTTTACAGGCCAGCATGTGGCTTCTGTATGGGTCGGGCGTGATGATAATAAGTCCACCAATCTGACAGGAGGCAGTGGTGCATTAAAAGTATGGGCTGACTTGATAAAAGTTCTCCCAACTAAACCCTTAAAACCCAAACGTCCGAGTAAAATTAGATATGTTAAAATCGATAAAGAATCTGGGTTATTGTATAACCCTAATTGTGGGACAAAGGTGATTATGCCCTTTTTACGTGGAACACAACCGCGTAAAAGACGTTATTGTGCACCTAAAGTTTCGCCAGAAAATGAAATAAATAATAACCCTTCCTCTAGGAAGGGTTATCGTGATCCAGAAGGCAAATGGATTGATAAATTAATGCATTAAAAAAAGGGGAGTTGCTTGTATGCGTTTGTTGATGTCTTTAAAGTTCCTTATGATAGGTTTTATATTGTTATTAGGTGGCTGTTCTAATTTGGATAATCGACCTGAACGAATTCAACGTCCAACACCACGCCCAACGCCACCTGTTGCGCGAGTGGCTAAACCTATTTTACCTCAAATCCCCGAGATAAAAGTACCTGTCGCGGTTAAGCCACACCGTTATAAAAGAGCGCCCATCCCCATCGTAAGACAACCACCTCTTGTAAAACCAAAGTATCAATATAAAAAAGTTACCCCAAAATATAACGCACCGATTGTACAACGCTATCCTCGTTCTACCTCTGCCCCCATACAAACAAGCACTCCTCCCCCAATAAAACCAGCGAAAAAAACGGTAGCAACGTTGTCTGATAAGGCGGAGATTGATATTGATCCCTATGCTAATATTCCAGAAAATGTAGATGATAAAGGTTCAAGACGTTCTAAATCATCCCCAGCGGTAGAAGCTTTATTAGTTCGAGCTTATGCAGATGCTAAATTAGGACGTACTAATGCAGCCATGATTAAATTAGAGCGTGGGTTACGTATTGAGCCACAAAACCCTAAATTATGGTATCAATTAGCAGAGTTGCACTATAAAAAAGGTAATTACCAACAAGCCATTACAATGGCGAAGAAAGCCATCAATCTTTCATCAGATGATCAGGAAATGACAGACAAAAACTGGAAATTTATTTCCAAAGTCGCAGAAAAATCAGGCAATAGCCAAGCGATGTCTGAAGTGAATGAGTATAACAAGCGACATTAAATTATGAAAAATGAAATCAACGGACAAGGTTTATTAAGTGAGGAGGGACCACTAGCTAAAAAAATTTCTAACTTTAAGCCACGCCCACAACAACAAGCAATGGCAGATGCCGTTGCTAATGCAATAAAAAACAATACCACTGTGATTATTGAAGCGGGTACAGGCGTTGGTAAAACCTTTGCTTATCTTGCTCCAGCGCTTGCCTCAGGCGGGCGGATTATTATCTCCACTGGTAGTAAAACCCTTCAAGATCAACTCTATCTCAAAGATTTACCTTTGGTAAAAAAAGCCCTAAAAAGCAACTGTAAAATTGCTTTATTAAAAGGACGTGCTAATTATTTATGTTTATATCGTTTACAACGCCGTTTAGAAAATGGACGTTTTAATGATCGTCGTGCCATTACCCAACTGCAACGTATTTCAGAGTGGTCAATGCTCACTAAAGCAGGCGATGTTTCTGAATTAAACTCTGTGCCACACGATGCCGAGATTTGGTCTTCTGTCACTTCAACCGCTGATAACTGTATTGGTAAAGAATGCGAAGACTATCTAGATTGTTTTGTGGTAGAGGCACGCAAAAAAGCACAAAAAGCGGATGTGGTAGTAGTAAATCACCATTTATTTTTTGCCGATATCGCATTAAAAGAAGAAGGGTTTGGAGAATTATTACCCAGTGCTAATGCCATTATTCTTGATGAAGCGCATCAATTACCTGAAATTGCCTCTACTTTTTTTAGTGACGTGCTCAGTAGTCGTCAATTACTAGAATTATCCCGTGATATTTTAGCCGAAAGTCTCGCTAATGCATCCGATATGCCTGATTTAAGAGACGGTCTACGCG
>WGBH01000261.1 GCA_015494435.1 Thiotrichaceae bacterium
GGTTTACCTTCTCCAATATCACATAATCCAAATGGGTCAATAAAACCAATAGGATTGATAGCAAATGAAGATAGGTTTGTTCCACCCAATAAACCAATTGGGTCATTGCTAATAAATTTTTCTGTTGATGTGTCATAATACCGAAACCGATTATAATAAAGCCCACTTTCCTGATCTTCCCATTGTCCTTGAAAGCGTATAGGGCAATCAATTTTATTGTATTGTTGTTCTACTATTTCTCCCCACGCTTTATATTTTGCTTGCCATACCAATCGCCCATATTGATCTAGCATTTCTTGCGGTGTGCCTAAATGGTCACTAATAATGGAATAAGCTTCACCTTGTTCTTCTTTGCATAATGGCATAAAGCTATGTGGGTCAAATAACCAATTAATTACTTGTTGATTATCGTGTTGTTCTTGAAGAACAATGTCTTCATCCCAAATAAACTGATGCTTACTGCCATCGGGTGCTATTTTGCACGTTCTACGTCCAAAGGGGTCGTATTCATAATGCCATGATTGTCCTTCTGGGTTGGTAAATTTTATTAGTTGATCAAGTGCATCCCATTCATAGTGCCATCTTTGTGTTTCTTTATCTGTTATTAGTGTTTTTTGTATTAGCCGACCCTGTTGATCATAGTGATATTCGTATTGATCTTTTTTAATTAAGTGATCACCTGAATCGTATTCCCGTTCACTGGTTTCAGTGTCATCTTTTGCCTGTGTAATATTATCATTATCGTCATATTGGAAATATTCACTCGCTCCTTTGTCTCGTAAGGCTTTTGTAAGGCGTTCAACAGGATCGTAGTGATATTCTACCTTGCCTCTAACATCATCTTGAATACCTGTAAGTAAGGCATTTTGATAGTGATATTGGCGATGGATATTATTGGCAGGGAAGTTGGAGGTCTGTTTATCATTACTCACTGACTGTTCAATAATACGTCCAATAACATCAAAGGATTGGTTGAGTTGTAGTCCATTTCCTCCTAAGGTGCGTGAAGTTTCAGAACCTCGTGCATCACGCTTAATTTGAATAGGGTCATGTTGATTGAGTTGGGCTTGTGAGAGTAAGCCATTTTGATCAAATTGATAGGCAATGGATAATTCTTTATCCAGTGTTAAATTAAGTAGATCGCCTGTATGATTATAGGTGCGTTCAATCTGATGACCATTTTGTTGCTCACTAAGAATACGCCCAAGTGGGTCGCGTAGAAATGCAAGGTTAGTTGTGCTATTGCCAGCTTTTGTTAGATAACCGAGTTGATCAAACTCAAAATGACTATATTCTCCATTGGGTAATTCTTGTTTTATTAGTTGATTAAGTGGATCATAGGTGTAATTTATTTGTTCACCTAATCCATTAGTAGTACTAATGCGATTGCCGACAGCATCATAGGCATATTGAAGTGTTCTACCATCAAAACCTATTTCTTGGGTAATTCGTCCAACAGCATCGTATTTGAATGAATAGACTTCTCCTTTTGCATTAGTAAGCTCTTCTAGTTGTTCTAATTCGGTACTCCAACCAAAAGATATTTGTCGTCCAATAGCATCTATTTTTTCTAGTAGGCGATTGCAAAGTCCATAGCGATATTCCGTGTTTTCATTATTCCTATCATTGTAGACAAGTACATTACCTGCAGAGTCATAAAGAAAGGTTTCATTGGTCTTATCAGGGTGGCTGATCTCACTCACTAAGTTAGTTGCTGTATAGGTATAATTTGTCTTAAAACCTAGGGGGTCTGTAAATTGGATTAAATTACCAAGTTCATCAAATTTGTAACAAGAGACATTCCCTAGCCAATCGGTAGTTGATTGTAAAATACCTTGAGCATTAAATTGTTGTTTGAGCTTAACACCAGCAGGATTGATAATTTCAACTAGATTATTAAAGCGATCATAGTTAAATTGATAAGTTTCATTGAGTGGGTTGGTAAAACTACTAATCTGTTGGTTTTGATTATAAGTCCGACTCCATTGGTTATTTTTAGCGTCAATTACAGTTAATACTTGATGATATTGGTTATAGGTGAATTTTGTGCTATTGCCCAGCGCATCAATGATTTGATCACGATTACCATATTGGTCATAGTGATAGCGTGTTGTATTGTTATTAGCATCAGTTTTAGCAAGAACTCGATCATATTGATCTAGTTCAGTTTTTGTTACTGCTCCTGTGGCATCAATTTCTTCAAGTATTTGTCCGCTGGTATTAAAGCTATACCAAACTTTATCGCCTTTACTATTGGTTTGTTCTGACTTTCCTGCTATTGGGAAGTATTGAAACTGTTTGCTACCAAAGTTCTGTTGGGTACCAGCATAAATACATTGTTCATCATCGTTGTAGATAAAGTCGTAGGTACTGCCATTTTTATAGGTAATGGCGGTAATGGCATTGAATTTATTGTATTGATAAATACGGTTGCCACCAACTGCATTAATTTCTTTTATTAGACGTTTTTTATCATCATATTCGTAATAAATTTGAGTTTTGTGAGTATTCTCTGCTGTAACTAAATCAATTTGATGAATAAGGTTATTTTGATTGTAATGGAGCTGGAAGGTTCTTTTCTCTTGTGCTTGGCAAATATGTGTTAAACGCTGAGCTGAATCATAAGTAAGTTGAATAGATTGTTGAGAGACATTACTTATTTTTTCTAGTGGTGAAATACTGCCATTATCTTCTTTTTTGAACCAGTAGTAGATCGTATTTTGGGTATCAATATCCCATTGATTAACAATAAAATGGTTGTTTGTGATAATAAGTTCAGAAAAGGCAGAATAATTTATTATTTTATTATTTTCTTGTTTATCTTTAGCTGAAAACTCAACGAGAGAATCATTAGGTGCATGAAAAAGATAACTTTGCTCTTCTTCATTCCAAGATAACTTGGAAAAAAAAGGGGAATGCCAGCCATAACCAAGCGGCGATAGATCATCTTTAGATAAGTTTGAAAATAGGCGGTGCCAAGTTAAGCTAAGCTTACCAGTAACGCTAAAATCAATAGCATCAAACTGCATATTACCTGTAGCAACATTAACTGAGTGACCTATTGTTGGTTCTGTGAGTAACATGAGTTTTCCTTAGTTAAGTGTTACAACTTCCATTTTTTTGGCTGGATTTTGCTTGATTTTTTTTGCCCTCAATTTTTGTCGAATCAGTATCCTGTTTGTTTTTATTAGCTGCATCTTGTTGTTTTTCTTTTTTTGCATCCGCTTTTGCTTTAGAGCCAGCGGCTGCTTTATCATACACTTTACTTACTCCCATTTTTACTGTCTCTTTTGCAACATGAGTAGCAAGTCCCATTAAAAATTGCTGAAGACTTAGTCCAACCATGACATTACTTGTTGCTATGGTATTGGCATTAGGAAAGAAACTAAAAGGTGCATCTGCACAGGTTATTGATGTTAGAGGTGCACCTGTCGCTAATGGTGCTCCATTAACTAATACGGTAGGGTTCGCAATTCCTGGAGCACCATTTGCTAAGGGAAAAGGAAGAGCTGACATTAATAGTTGTATCCATGAAACCCAGCTAGTAGCATATTTAGTAACACTTGCGATTATGCCTGCTAATGTTTTACTAACGCTAGTAATTTCAATCCCTGTTACATCTTTTACAAAACCTTGGGCTGTTTTTGAAGGTGGAGCAAGTAATGCCATTGCAAGTGCAATGGTGGCATTAACAATAATAGTCATTGCCGTTATCATTAACACCTTGGGGACATTTAAAAAAGCTCTTTTCCACCATGGAGTGTTTAAGGGATTGGTAGGAAATCCAAACGGTATGTGTACGGAATAACTAGTAGCACCAACCGCGCAAGCAGGTTGATTATTAATAAATGTGTTTATTTTGGGAAATTTTGGCGTTAACCAAACATATATTGGACCATAAAAAGGATGAGGTATCGGGGCAGGTGCTGGGGTAAAAAAAACGACAACAATATGAATATCAATGCCTACAATAT
>WGBH01000262.1 GCA_015494435.1 Thiotrichaceae bacterium
GTGTATTTATGTTCTTTCTGGTGCAGGAGAGCTTGTTATTGAAGGTGAATCTTACTCTTTTGAGAAAGGAGATTTTGTTGGTTTTCCTGTTAATACAGCGGCACATTCATTAAAAAATACAGGAAAAGAGTTATTAGTCTGTATAGTCGTCGGGCAACGCTTAGAACAAGATGTTGGAGATTATCCTAATAAAGAAAAAAGAATCTATCGTAATAGTGGTGTTTGGGATGTTGTTGATTTTAAAAATATTATTGATCCTCGTAGAAAAAAAGTATAACCATTAAATCACATTAGCCCCTAGCTTAAGCCGATTTTTATGCTACGCTATTGCGGATAGCACGAGAATAGGGTTAAGTTGGGGTCAAGTGTTTAAAGCATTATATTTTAAAAACTACCTAGGTAACACTTAACTAATGTTGAAAATCAATAAAAATGAAAGGCATGGTGAATCCCTCTTTAAATTCTTCGGGCTAATAGCCATTGTGATCAGCTATTTTTTATATATGAGTTGGAAATATGATGCCTCAACTGGATTAGGGGTTTCTATATTAACGTGGAGTTTTTTTGTATTATGCACTCCCGTTGCTGATGGTGGTTTTATTCTTGCGTTCCCTATTAGGTTGTTCTTTAAAATTAAAATGTTAATTACCCAAGCAGTGCTGTGGTTTGTTGCTATTGGGATTAATATTTTTTATATATCAGTAAGGTCTAATAGTTATGATTTGACATTTATTACTAAATTGTTAAAGCAGATTTTATCTGAACCTTATCCATATTGGAGCATTTTTATAATTAGCGCTCTTGGAACATTTTTATCGATAAAAATATAAAAGGAATGAAAGCTTTAGCTTTTTAATCATCTTTAATCGGTGAACGTCTATATAGGAAATAAGCTTTTAATTAATACAAGAGAACAGCATGTCAACACACCGTAAAGAAACCTCCCTACGTCGCACATTTGCGATTATTTCCCACCCCGATGCGGGTAAAACGACCATTACTGAAAAACTATTGTTATTTGGTGGTGCTATTCAGCTTGCAGGCTCGGTTAAAGGGCGCAAAGCGGCGCGTCATGCGACATCGGATTGGATGGCGATGGAAAAAGAGCGTGGTATTTCAGTCACTTCATCGGTGATGCAGTTTCCTTATGGTGATAAAGTCATTAATTTGCTAGATACACCAGGGCATGAAGATTTCTCAGAGGATACTTACCGTACTTTAACCGCTGTTGATTCTGCTTTGATGATTATCGATGTTGCCAAAGGAGTGGAAGAACGTACCATTAAATTAATGGAAGTCTGTCGTTTGCGTGATACGCCAATTATGACCTTTATTAATAAGCTGGATCGAGAAGGTAAAGACCCTATTGAGCTATTAGATGAAGTGGAGGAGGTGCTAAAGATTAACTGTGCGCCTGTCACATGGCCTATTGGTATGGGAAAAGGATTAAAGGGGGTTTATCATATCTATAATGATCGTGTGCATTTGTATAACCCGAATCATGAGGGCAAAATTCTTGAAGGTGAGGTGATTAAAGGGTTGGATAACCCACGTCTTGATGAGGTATTAGGAGATGCGGCAGATGATTTGCGTGAAGAGATTGAGCTGGTACAAGGTGCAAGCAATGCTTTTGATAAAGAGGCCTATTTACGTAGTGAATTAACCCCTGTTTTTTTTGGTTCTGCGGTGAATAATTTTGGTATTGCTGAGTTATTAGCTGATTTTGTTGAATACTCCCCCGCTCCCTTACCACGTTCAACGATAACGCGTGAAGTTTTGGCAGAAGAAGAAAAATTCACAGGGTTTGTTTTTAAAATACAAGCGAATATGGATCCACAACACCGTGATCGGGTTGCGTTTATGCGGATTTGTTCGGGTAGTTTTACTAAAGGCATGAAATTACACCAAGTACGCACTAAAAAGAGTGTGAAAATTCCTGATGCACTGACTTTTTTAGCGGCAGATCGTGGTCATGTTGATAAAGCTTATCCAGGAGATATTATTGGTATTCATAATCATGGCACGATTCGTATTGGTGATACCTTTACGCAAGGCGAGACGCTGTATTTTACGGGCATACCGAATTTTGCACCTGAATTATTCCGTCGTGCTCAATTACGTGACCCCTTAAAAAACAAACAATTACAGAAAGGGTTGAACCAACTCTGTGAAGAAGGTGCAACGCAACTCTTTCGCCCTGTAACAAATAATGATTTGGTACTGGGTGCAGTGGGAGTTTTGCAATTTGATGTCGTCGCACAACGGCTTAAAGATGAATACAATGTTGATTGTCAATTTGAGCCTGTCAATGTACAAACTGCACGCTGGGTTAGTTGTGCAGATGAAAAGATATTAGATGCTTTCAAGATTAAAGCTGCTACTAACCTTTCTTATGACCATGCAGGGGAATTAGTCTATATCGCACCAACACGAGTTAATCTACAAATGGCAATTGAGCGTTATCCTGATATAGAATTTTTATCCACTCGAGAACATGGTGTTTATGAATAGAGGAAAACCGCTATGATAACCTATTAAATACCTATAGATACCTTAATCTATTTTTTTTATTATCAGCAATCGTAAGGATGTAGTCGATTTATTCTCTACAGTAAAGAATAATGAGAAAAGCGCTAACTGCTAGGAAAGTGGAAAATTAATTATTCCCCTTGATTCCCCTTAAATTAATTTTCCACGTATTATCTGGATTCTGCTTTTAAGCACAAAGCAGGGTTTAGGTTTTATATTTTCTTCTTGCAAATCTTTCTATAGCAACCAATTCTTTTTTATTTCACTGCTTTTCTCAGGCACAACTTGCATTTCTCTTGGCTCTTTACCTAATTGCCCTACTAATACAGTGACTTCATTTTCATCACGCCCTTGGCTATAACGAGCGGTAATGCTGGCGGCTAAGTAAATATCTTCCGCAGAAATGTCGCTACCATCGAGTAAAGTCATAGGGCCGGGGTGACTGGTGGTTTTAATATAGGTAAATTGCTTGCGATAGCCTTCTAAAAAACGTGTTTCACCTTCTTCGCGTGAGATAATCATCTTAAAATGTTCAGAAGGGCGTAAATGTCGTCCAATTTTGAGTAGCATAATATCGTCCAACTCATAATATTTATCAGCACGATGCGCCCATAAATCTTTTAATTTATCTGAATAATTTGGATCGGTTAAAAAGCAACATCCTCCAGCAGGCTGTGCATATTCCTCAATCTTCCAATGATTTGCCAATGCCATTTGTGGTTTACGACTGCGACCTGAAAAATCAAATAATTGTTCACGATCAATCCAGCCTTCACGTTCTGGCTTTGTCGCTGGGAGATTTTTTGCACATAAAGGTCGCACTAATAAATCATCCGCCCCTGATTGTTCTGAAATAATTGGCATCGTTTCTTTGCGCTGTGATTTGGGACGTTGCCCAATCACTTCACCTGTAAAAATAAAATCAAAATCATGTTCTTTTATCCATTGATGTGCCTTTTTAACCATAAAAATTTTACAATCTAAACAAGGGTTTAAATTAGCGCCATAACCATGCTTGGGGTTGATGACTATGTCTTTATATTCATCGACAATATCAATAATATGTAATTTTATCCCTAGTTGCTCAGCAACCCATAACGAATTATTACGTTTAGGTTTCTTATTTTTCTTTTTTCGCAATGCCTGTGTATGCCCTTCAACACAAAACCCTGTAAAAAAATTCACGCCTTCTACATGAATTCCCTGTTCGAGCATTGCTTTAGTGGCGAGCATGGAATCTAAGCCACCCGAAATTAGAGAAAGTGCTTTACGTTGCTTTGCCATGATTAATTACTCACTAAGGATTAAAAAGGCGTGGATAATAAGCGGATAAGCGAATGATTAAAAGTAGCAATGATTTTTAAATAGAAAAGACGGTATAAACGAGTACGCTATAAAAACCTTTTATTTTGTAGTGATAACAATATTAGTATATTATAAAACAATTAAAAACTTTAATTTATTTTATAGATAAAATATACTAATTAGTATATTTTATATACAATACAAAGCAACAGCAAAGGAAAATGAATTGAAA
>WGBH01000263.1 GCA_015494435.1 Thiotrichaceae bacterium
GTATAACAATCGTGGTTTGGTGTATGCACATATAGGAGAGTTTGAGTTAGCACTTCAGGATTTTAGGCGTGCGATTGAGTTGGACGAGTCTTTTGCCGCGGCGTATAACAATCGTGGTTTGGTGTATGCACATATAGGAGAGTTTGAGTTAGCACTTCAGGATTTTAGGCGTGCGATTGAGTTGGACGAGTCTTTTGCCGCGGCGTATAACAATCGTGGTTTGGTGTATGCACATATAGGGGCGTTAAATGAGGCTATTAATGATTTTACTATGGCAACAGATTTGGATCCCCTAGTTAAAGTGTTTACTGAGAATCGAGATGAAATTAGAGAACTTTTGAAGTATTATCGACAAATTAAGGATGACATAATTCAATATTCAGCTAAATTACAGCATTCAGAGGTATCAGTGGTCACCATTCCCCATTATTTTGATATTAGTTATTTTATTCATGATGATTGGCCCGTGGTGTTAGAGTTTTTATCAAAATTAATTGAACGAGCAGAAAATAAAGGATTTTTATATCAGAAGCGAGCAGAGATACATTTTGCTTTAGAAGATTATTCGAATGCGATAGAAGATCTTACACGAGCCATTGAGTGTGATATCAACAATGACGAAGGCTATTTTTTGCGTGGTCTATGTTATTTCAAATTAAATCAAATGGATATGGCAAAGAATGATTTAGAAATCTTGCTGAAGCTGAATCCGGAAAATATAAATGGTCTTTATTATATGGGACGGATAAATGAGCAACAAGAAGCATTTGCGAAGGCATTAAATTATTTCCATCAGGTTTTAGAAAAAAGACCATATTCACCATCCACTCTGTACCATATTGGCTTAATTTATAGCAAAATCGGTGCGTACAAACAGGCACTTTATTACTTGACACGATGTCTCAATATCAACCCGAATTTTGTTGAAGCATTACATAGGCGCGGTCGCGTGTTTCTGGAACTCAAATTGTATAGAAAAGCGCTTGATGATTTTGATAAGGCTTTGAAGATAGATTCTTCCTTACAAGAGGTCACAAAGGAGAAAAAAGCCATTTTGGAGATAATTTCTCAGCAAAAGTCGATCATCGATGCATATCAAAGCCAGTTAAAGGCTGATCCGACCGATTATGTTGCGTATAATGGTTTAGGGATGGCATTTGCGGCTTTAGGTAAATATGACTCAGCCATTACTTTTTACACAAAGGCCATTGAACTGAAGCCTGATAATTATGAGCCATATTATAATCGTGGACTGGCATTTGCAGCCGTGGGAAAACATAAAGAGGCAATAGCAGATTTTACAAAAGCATTAGATTTACATTCTGAAAATTCCGTCAATTCTTCTTCCATCTATTTTTCCCGTGCTAATTCCTTTGCGGCTTTAGGGCAATATAACGATGCAATAGCGGACTATGAACGAGTTATTGCATTAAATCCATATGATTCGCTGGCGTACAGCAATATGGGGTTAGCATATTCAAAAATGGGTGAGTATGAAAAAGCACTTGAAACATATACGAAAGCCCTTCAAGTCAATCCTTACGATAATATCACTTATGTGAATCGAGGTCTCCTTTATATGACTTTCGAGCGATATAGCGAAGCTTTAGCAGATTTTACGAGGGCTATTGAAGCTGACTCAAACTACGAAAAAGCATACAATAATCGTGGTATAGTTTTCACTGTATTGGGTGAGTACGAAAAAAGTATCGCCGATTTTACAAAAGCTATTAAATTAAAGCCATCGTTTGCAGAAGCGTATCTCAATCGAGGCTTAGTGTACGCAATTTTAAATCGAACGGAAGAAGCACTTACTGATTATTCAATGGCAATTTACTTAGATCCTTCAAACGAGCGTGTATATCTTAATCGTGGCCTTCTACTCTCATCAATCGGCGAATTTGAACAAGCACTACGCGATTTTACCAAAGTCATTCAATTAAATCCTCAATCCTATTCCTCGTACTTTAATCGGGGATTGATTTTTCATGAACTAGGAGAACATGCCCGTGCGCTTCAAGATTTTACAAAAACACTTGAACTAAAACCCGACTTTATAGAGGCCTATTATAATCGTGGGCTAGTGCATTTTGATATGGCCAATTATGAGGGTGCGCTGGCTGATTTTTCAAAAGTCATTGAAATTGATCATGAATTTGCTGAAGCCTATTATAGAAGAGGACTTACGTATCTTGCCAAAAAAGAACCGAATAAGGCAGTCATAGATCTTTTTCAATCAACAATTTACTTTTTAATGAAAAAACTCAACATAAATACTACAATTAAGGCATTACAGACGATTAAAGACATTTATGAGCGATATCACATCACAACAACTGAAGTCCTTTTTTCATTAACAGTTCTTTTTTTACTCAGTTTTGATAGTTTGCTGTATGACACATTGCAATATGAGTTTAAAAACGTAGATACAACCAATGAGCCTGTTAAAGCCCTTCTAAAAATGATTCTTGATGAAGTTGCAGAGGGTGTCGATCAAAATAAATTAAAGGATCTAACAAACGAAGCTCAGATTATGATTAATGAAATCACAGATCAAAAATGGCAGCAAAACTGTCTGATTTTGGTAGAAATTCTTAATACACCACTGTGAAGGGTGGGAAAGGGTAGTTAATTAATATGGAGGAATATCTGTGAATAGTTTTGGTACATCATCAAAATTCGGAATTAAAATTTTATTTTGTGGTTTAAGTGAAGCTGGTAAAACTGCAGTTAAAAAAATAATCTTTGAGGAAAAGGATATCTCAGAAACGGAAAGTTTGTCAGCTACTATCGATTATGAACGTATGGTTATTGAAAAAAATGGTGTTCGCCTTTTACTTATGGATTTGGGAGGACAAAAGGTCTTTTTAACACGTTTTTTGACAAAATATAGTGCTTTTGTGTTCAATGATGTCAGATTGCTCATCTATATAATCGATGTATCAGATCAAGAACGATTTGAAGATAGTTTAAGTTATTTTACGGCAGTAAATGAAAAGTTACAAGAATATAGTCCCAATGCCCAAGTAGTGGTGTTTTTGCACAAAGCTGATAAAC
>WGBH01000264.1 GCA_015494435.1 Thiotrichaceae bacterium
CTATTGAATACATAATGATATTATATCATTATTTTATAGGAAATAGTAGATATATTGTAGCAGTTAATTAACCTTTTCCTCATCATCACAGTTTATAAGGCACTCTGTATTTTCCCATAGAGCGTATCTTATATAGTAAAATAAGAGTGACTGTTTGATTTTTTTCTTACTTAAATATTTCATAATATCCTCATCTAAGGCTTGCTGATTGAGTGTATTGAATGAAATAACGCTACGTGTAATGTGCTTAGGATTAAATGAACCGCCTTTTTTAGCATAAGAAAAGCCACCTTTTGCTCTTTTAGCATCGATTTTCTGTTTGGAATGAGCAAATTGATTGTGAATCTTACCCTCTTTAATTTGTTGGATAAGAAACTGGTAAGATGCCTCTACTTTTTTTAGATAGTTCGGTTCTAAAAAGGCAATTTCCAACCAAGGTTCTAAATTATACACATGGTAATGTAAGGCATCCCGTTCTTCATAATCTATACTGATGCCATTTTCTAATAAATTATCATTGACATGTTGGCGTAGCGTTTCTTTATCCTTATTTAAAGACTCCTCATCTTCAAGCAATCGATCCAACATTAATAATATTTTTAATTGATGCGTCCGAAAATTATTTTTTCCACTACTCGAACCAAATTTCCATTGATGCTTATGGGTTTGAATAGCAACAAGCCATATTTTTATTTTTTGATGTTCATCTTGGCTAAACTCACAAAAAAGCAAATCGTAAGCCCATAAAAAACCTTCTAAACGGGTTTCATTAATAGGATGACCATTGGGGTGATTAATTTCAGCCCATGCAAGTAGGTATTTCTTAGCCTGTTCCAAATAAGCTTTATCGCCTTTTAAATAATAAGCTAATGCTAATAAGGCGGTGTTTTGAGCATCACGTAATGCAGCTCTGGTTTTTTTTAATGATTTGTTTTTTGCATTGGTAATTCCTGCACTTTGCAAATTTTCAACAGGACTAGGATCTTGCGTTAGCAATCTTTTCGTTTTCTTTAATAGCCTTTTTTGCCAGTTTATATCAATTAAATAAGTTTTTTTTTAGTATCACCTTCGCTATCCTCATCGTTATTCTTTTGTGACAAAATACGACGAATAAAGCCTTGAGGAAATAAATGAGTTCCGCTTTTACACTCAATAGGATCAGGTGCATAGGCAAAACAATACGGTGACTCTTCTTTGCTTGAGAAGAGAGCTTCTGCATGAGCTTTGCCAATGATAAAATCAAAAAGACTAGCGATAGATTGCTTTACTTTTTCAGTAAAATAGCTCTTTTTTTCAATACTTAACTTAATTGGAAGTGCGAAAGTTAATGTTTCTGAATTTTTATCCACAAATTTCAAGATTACTCTAGCGGATTTATTTTCAGGAATTTGTCGATTAAATAAATTGATACTAGCAACTGATATGACTTCATCCGTAAAATCCACCTGTTCCACTACCATTGGGTAATCTCTTGCTAATAAAGGAGAAGAAGCGATGGCTTTACTGCCTATTTTTAGCTTTGAAGCCTCTTTATAGCTAAGATAAGCTTCTACAAATTGTTCACTATCCGATTTTTGAATCACTGCAATTAAATCACCTTTTTTTATATATTGGTTTTCTAATTCGACAATTTTAATTATTTTTCCAGCAATCGGGCTGACAATCGTTTCTATCCCCGACAAAGATTCAGGTGTATCTTCTATCACTTTTACTTTTTGTTGTGCAAGCGCTAACTTTGCTTGCAGTATAGCTAGCGACTTCTGATCTACACTGCTTCCTTTGAGATTCTTTTTTAGACTTTTTGAAATGGTTGCAAGATAAGCTTTTGATGATTTTACTTTAGCCCGTGAAACACTCACTTTTTTACGCGCGATCTGACATTGGACATTGCGTTTTTTTGGATTACGTCGATCAATTTCACTAGCATAATTACGATTACATTTAATCGTTCTATTCAGTATTGCCGCCTGTAAAGTAGCATTAGCAGCACTGAGTTTAGTCTGCCCAAGACGTGTCTTTGCGCTACTTTTATTTTGAGCCTCATCAAGCAATGCTTGGTATAAAGTAACTTGTTGTTTAGCGGCATCTATTCGATATTGTTTTGGTAGGCGTTCGTTATTTGAAACATCCAAGGTCAACAAAGGTTGTCCCACGCTGACATGGGTATTATTCGCCACTAATATTGTTTTAATAGTCCCTTGAACATAAGACTGGACAGGGGTAACGGTTGAATTCACAAAAGCAGTTTCAATATTTAGTCTAAAAAAACTATTATATAAAGTGGATAAAGTAAACAGGAATAAAAGAGAACCGAATATAAGATAAATACCTGTGTAAAAACTACGTTTTATCTTTTGTTTTCGGCAAAGCGTTGCAGGAATTTCCGCTAATTCGGTGCTTGCAGGGGTAACGGGCATATCGACACGACGCAACACATTGTCAATATTAACCATATCACCACTGTTTAAAGCTTCAGAAAAATACTTTAAAAGCTCTTGATGTTCTTCGGGGATATTTTTGAAACCAGCAACTAATTCTTGCTTTTTTGCATCATAATGTAACGCTATTGCTGTCGCATCAAACTGAATATTAAAATCACGAAATTTAACAATAGGCTTGATAGAAAATTCTTGATGCAATGTCACTTTATCAGAATAATCAAGCACCTTAAAATATTTGAGTGTCCATTGAGATACAAAGTAGACAGAGCCATTAATTTCCATTTGCAAAGGAAACAAATCCCGCTTATGAAGCCTTCTTCGTGGTGCATCCCAATAAAACACCTCACTACTAAGTCTCTTTTTAGCCATAACCATCTCAAAATTTTAATTATATTATGGATAGTAATTCTATTTTTTTGCCTTGCATTGCAAGACAAGGATAAAAAGATAGGTTACACAGATAACTGGATTTTCTGGAAATGATATGCTAGCACAACAAAAGGGAAGTTCGCTGTGCTAGCTTAAAATGAGTCGCTCCCTACTCAAAATAGTGCAAAAATGACGGGAAAAACAAGCACTTTCGGCTTTGATTTTAAGCAAAAGGATTTATAAATAGTATGACGCAGTAGCGTCTCATCTTAGGATAAGAAGACCACCTAATCGAGCAGTCGAAGCGGTTTCTTTTTAAACTATCATAATCAAATCAGTTTAAGGCGTTGTCCAATTAAAATTTTTGTCGATTTAAGCTTATTCAGACGCATAATGCTTTCAACCGTTATTCCATATTTTTCAGCAATTTTTATCAATGTATCGCCTTTTTCAACCGCATACTCCGTCACTAGAGGCTGAATAATAATATTAGCTCCTTTTCGTTCTAGCTTGGCTCTATTGTTCATTTTTAGCTGAATAACTTTATTATTTGAACTAACTGTTTTGTTACCAATAGTAACCGTTGTTGATACTGATGACCCCCTTGAAACTCCGTGAGAACGCATAGTATTCGCCTGTGCTTCAGAAATAGATGTGATAGATAAATTAGGTCGTTTCGCTTCTTCAGCTTGTGCAGAAACACTAAAAGTTGAGATTGCTAATAGGATAAGAGTTGTTGTAAATATTGATTTTTTCATAATATATTCCTCGTCTAAAGATAAGTGGTGAGGTGTCCCCTACTTAGGAAGTTTCAAGCAATATGGGTAAATTAATTACTTGAAACTTCCTTAAAATACTGGAAGTTATTTTAGCTTCCAACACTTTTTTAAATTATAGTTGTGAATTTGATTATTGTCCGATAAGCCCTATCTTTGAATAATCTTTATTAAAGACTCA
>WGBH01000265.1 GCA_015494435.1 Thiotrichaceae bacterium
AATTTGTGGGAGTTTCTTTTCCATGCTTGAAGATATATTTTGGTTGAGATTTTCTTTCAATGTATCTGACGCTGACAACTGGTTAAGGAGAGCATCAACGTCCAAAAAGTCCACTCTTAATTTGTTTTTAACTACAAAGTAGGCATACACAAAGGGTGCTTGTAATGCAATAAGAAATATAAAGTGTTGTCTTAAAAACGTGATGATACTGACATCACTAATGAATTGGCGTAATACAAGATCCGAACCATAGATTATAGAGGCACTAATTGCAACTATAATCAAGAGTTTTTTCAAAAGAGCTTGTTGTTTTGTTGTCAAACCAAGTGAACTGCTTGGAACCACACTAAAATTTAATTTTTGATGGGCATACGGTTCAGCTTCTTTGCGGCTCATAAGTTTTCCATTTTCATCGAACAAGGGGTAAGAAAGGGCTAAAATACTCCGTTCACCCGTTGCACTGGGGACAATGATGAGATTTTTGCTTGCTTCCTTGTGTGGCGGAACATTTATTTCTAGTAATGAGGGAGAAACCACATCTTCACTAATGAATTCTACTCGAATTCCATGTCTCGGGGTCATGTTTTTAACTGTTAAGGTACATGTGCTGGGAATACCTTCAAATAATGCTCCGGTAAGTTTAATATTCTGAATGGGGCCGTCATCTTCGGTTTCAATTGATGTATCACCGATTAAACCGGCTTCTTGCAACAGCATCCTTCCTTGGAGTCCGAACAACCAGCTTACAAATACTATAAGGGCTATTATTATTAATTGGTTGGCATATAGAATCTGATAGTCCGGTTGAGTAAATAATTTGTATCCTTCAACCCCAAGCACAGTAATAGAAATGACAACAGTAAATATTAGTGTGGTGGCTATGAGCGAAGTTACTCGTTTTTTAAAATGTTGTGTTACCAGTTTAAAGCGATCAGTAGCTTGATTAAAGTATTTTGCTGTGGAAAAGTCGGTAGCAAATGATAAACTGCTTCTAAAATCGGCTTTGAATTTATTGATATAAAACCAGTAGATCCCAACGCCCATACCGAATAAGATGGTTTCAAAAAGGGTAACAATGGCAATCGTTGACCATCCTTGTTGAAAAGAGGTAATAATGGAGTCAGTATTATTAATCACATCTCTAAAACGTTCTAAAACAACTGAGACGCCAAGTATGGCAAAATTTGCAGCACTAAAAATTAAATACGTTAATTTAGCATCATTGGGGTCGTAGCTTTTCCCGGTGATCTCCAAAATTGTCTCCTCGATATCTGCGTTCTCTTCGTTCATTTTTTCCGTGATTTTCTCCAAAAAGGGTGTGATACGGATATTAAGGGAAATTGTCTTTTGTTTTTTAGGAAGTACGAAAAAATTTTGTTCCCACACTTCATTCGGCTTCAATATTTTTGTTTTATCAAGTGAAGGTGTGATTCTAGCATTACCAATAGCCTCAATGTGAAACCGCGCGTTTCGGTTGAGAGAGTTGCGAAATTTGATTTTAACAGGTGTCCAGACGTTTGCTGAAAAGGCTCGTTCTGGTAAATCGACTGAAATAATAGATACTGCTTTTTCCTCAGGCGTTAAATATAAAATGTTCCGTAATTTTTTGTCCAGATTGAATGAATGCATTTCAAGAATGACGTCGCCGATCTCATAAAGAAGGAGCGTTATAGGAATGAAAATAATAACAATAGCAAAATTAACCGTAAAATTGATAATAAATTGTCTTACAAGGGTAGAAATATCAAAAGTGGTGTTAACACTGTTGTTTGAAAAAATTACGGTTAACGAACGCAATAAACTTGAGCCTAAACCGAGCCCGACTAAAGCACCAAGTGTGTTTTCGCCGAGGCGTTTCCATGTATCTAATGACATAAATCGTTCTTTGAAATTATCCCATCTTGTTTCTGGTAGTTTTGTCAACATCCCAACAATATAGACGCCGAAGGTATCGGCTAGAATGGGAATAAAGTTTGCGGGATCAATAACTGAAAGCCCAGTTCCCGATATCAAACTTGTACCAGCTATGTTGAAGAGTCTTCCACCGGCTGCAGTACCTGCACCTACATTTTTCCCAAAAATGATGGCGGCAATGATGGGTACAATGATAGCCACGTCAACTTGTGCTCCATTAACAGCTGAAACTTCTAATAAGCGTTTTGATACCTCTAATACAGCAGCATAAATGAGACTCACGATAATAGTCTGTACTAATTGCTGTTGTGATTTTACCGATTCATTTCTCATCCATCATGACTCCTTTTTGCCTTAATTCAAGGTGTTGGCGGATTTGTTAGTGTTGACGGTAGATTTTCCGTCCCCGCTTTCTCGATTGTGGTATCATCATTCGTCGAAAGGGAGATGTTTTCCGGTTCTCGAAGCGCGGCTTCCTGGACGACGTTTTGGGGTAACAGTAGTGCACCCAATGTCCAGAAATAATATTGTAAAACATAAAGAACATCATCAATTCGGAAAAGTCCCGGATTTCCTTGCCACTCTAAAAACGTAAAATACGTATCAGCTGCGATCATAAAAAACATACCCATGATAAGGAAGATCCAGCCCCATGGAACGTTTTTATGCGTCATTTTTTCCTTAATAGCAATCTTAGTGGATGATGTTATCGCTAGCGCAATATAAAGGCTAAAAAATACTAATAAGGCATCTGCTGTAAAATAAAAAATATCCATGGCTTTATTAAAAGGATCGTATGTTTCATCGAAATTCGCTAACACTATTTTATTAAATGCTATGGCATAAAGCGCAAGAATCACGATTCCAGCACCAATAAAAGCTTTTAACAGCTGTCCACGTTTTATTG
>WGBH01000266.1 GCA_015494435.1 Thiotrichaceae bacterium
ATTTAATCCAGTTGACATCTTTCGTTGACTAGCTAGTTTTGACGAACTGGGCATATTTTTTTGAGTAATCACATCTAAAAAATGCTGGATTTCTTCAATAGAACTAAATCTTAACTCATACCCAAGAGCATCAACAACTAGCATTGGATAACCCTTTGAAAAAATTGGCTTAGGTAATTCTGGATGATGCTTTTGGGCAGAATCCCATATCCACCTTCCATTATGGGGCTCATCTATATGAACCCAAAAACTGAGTGGGCTTGAAACATAATCCTTATTAAATTTTATTAGATATTTTGCCATATTCACCACTCTCCTCATGCACACTATTATCCTCAAGCATATATTTTCTAAGTTGTTGTTCGCTTCGCATGATATGGGTAATGTAAACCGTATCGTCTTCAAAATAATAAAGAACTCGGCAAGGAGGAATAATTAATTCTCTGTGCTTTGTATCAGAGAACTCAGGCGGAATTCTTTCTGAGAGTGGAAAATCCTTTAAACGCTTTACTTTATTAACTAGTGAATTAACAAGTCTGTTTGCAGCGATATAATTATCCAATGCAATATAGTCTGCTATTTCATCTAAATCCAATATAGCGGGTTCAGTCCAAATTAATTTAACCATTTACTTAATTTTTCCATCGCTTGTTCATGCGAGTAGACTCTCCCCTCCGCAATTGCTTTTTCACCTCGCGCAATGCCTTCCATGATTTTCATGCGTCTTTGCATCATTTCATAGTCATCGGCATCCACTAAATAGGCAGATGGTCTGCCGTGTTCGGTGATAAGTACGGGTTCTTTGGTTTCATGTAATTCGGCAAGGATTTTAGTTGCTTGGCGTTTAAGTGTTGTGACGAGTTCTGTTTTCATAATGTGATACTTTAGTGATACTCTGCGACAAATGCAAGTTATCTCAATTTTTTCTGAGATTTATTAAACGATAAATGACTAAATTATGACCAATGAGGTAAAATCATCACCTCTTAAAAACCTACAAACTTTATGAGCAATTCTGATCCTGGTTTAAGTTACAAAGATGCAGGTGTCGATATCGATGCAGGCAACGCCCTTATTGAAAAAATCAAACCTTCAATCAAATCAACTAAACGCCCCGGTGTTATGGGTGGAATTGGTGGTTTTGGTGGTTTATTTGATCTATCCACACTCAATTTAAAGAATCCTGTGCTCGTCTCAGGTACTGATGGTGTCGGTACTAAGTTAAAATTAGCCAATAGGATGAATGACCATTCAACAATTGGCATTGATTTGGTAGCCATGTGCGTCAATGATATTATTGTACTGGGTGCAGAGCCTTTGTTTTTCCTTGATTATTATGCTTGTGGCAAACTTGAAACAGATGAAGCAGCGGCTGTAATTAAGGGAATTGCCAAAGGTTGCTTGCAATCTGGTTGTGCTTTGATTGGTGGTGAAACAGCTGAAATGCCTGGCATGTACAGCCAAGGAGATTACGATTTAGCAGGTTTTGTCGTAGGTGCTGTTGAAAAAGATGCAACCATTACAGGTGAAAATATTAAAGAAGGCAATGTTATTATTGGTATTGCTTCATCAGGACCTCACTCCAATGGTTATTCTTTGATTCGTAAAATATTAGAAGTTAATAATACGGATTTAACTGAAAAATTAGGTGAGAAAACTATCGGAGAACAGTTATTACAACCCACTCAAATTTACGTTAAACCTTTATTGCAACTTATTGATTCTGCTGTAGAAGTCAATGGTATTGCCCACATCACAGGCGGTGGTTTAATGGAAAATATTTCCCGAGTAATTCCTGAAGGATTAGCCATTACCATTGATTTAAACAGCTGGCCGTGTGTAGACATATTTTCATGGTTACAAGAAAAAGGTAAATTATCTGATACCGAAATGTTACGCACTTTTAACTGTGGTATTGGCATGACGGTTATCATTAATAAAGACGATGCCAAAGATTGTTTAAGCTTTATCCAAGAAACAGGTTTGGATTGTTGGGAAATTGGAAAAGTGCGAAAATCTGAATCAGGTAAGGATGATGTCGAATTCATTTAAACTCTGCGTTTTTATTTCAGGCTCTGGCAGCAATTTAAAATCGATTATCGAAAAACAAGCTTTACATAACTACGAAGTGGCTCTTGTAGTGAGCAATAAAGCTGATGCTAAAGGCCTAAACTATGCCAAAAATGCCAATATCCCAATCTATACCTTTAGCTGGGATAAAAATGATAAGAATTTAAAAGATATTCAAAAGCAAATAATACAACAGCAATGCGACTTAATTGTCTTGGCTGGTTTTATGCGAATTTTACCCGAAGGTTTTATCAATGCCTTTGAAAATAAAATCATCAACATCCACCCTTCCCTGTTGCCAAAATACAAAGGATTGCATACCCATCAACAAGTTATCGACAACAAAGATAAAATTCATGGCGCTTCGGTTCATTTCGTTAATGCAGAACTAGATGGCGGAAAAATCATCACGCAAACAACCATTAAAGTTAAAAACAATGACACCGCAGAGCTG
>WGBH01000267.1 GCA_015494435.1 Thiotrichaceae bacterium
AATAACGGAGTAGCAGCATGAATAATAAAACCAAGTTGGTTTTTAACTTTTGTATTTTTATATTTTTATTTTCTTTAGCGCAGAATAAAGCTCAAGCAAATGATGCTTTATGGCAAGAGATTCACGCGAAAGCGCGCAGTAGTCAGTCATTATTTCCCTTTGTTAATAGCCGTGTTTTTATGCTTGATGAGGAGAAAATGCAACGCTTATTGAGGCAGTCTCAATATGCTCGCAAGGGGAGTAAAGCAACCGCTATTCCCCTTCCTTTGCCCAATGGAAATACTGTTTTTGTTATTGCCGTTGTTTCAGAGGTTTTACCGCCTCGGTTAGCCCAAAAATATCCACAGATAAGAACTTATAAACTGCTTTCTGAACAAGATGAAATCACGAGTGGTCGCTTAGATTTCACACCCTTAGGCTTCCATGCAATGCTACAAACTGATAATGGCGAGATTATTTATATTGACCCTGTATCGAAGGATTCGACAGATTCAACGCAATCAACGACTAGTCGTCATTATTATTCTTATTCACAAAAAGATCAGCATCCGACAACGCCCCATCAATGTGATTTAAAACAGCAATTTCCAAAGCAATTCAAACAGCAATCATCAAACTATCCTTCTTATCATACCGATCAATACAGAAAAAAATCAGCCAGCAATACAAATTTACATCATTACCGTATTGCAATTGCTGCAACGGGGGAATATACCCGTTTAGAAGGGGGGACTGTTACCGCCGCTTTAAGTGCAATTGTTACTACTATTAATCGAATTAACCAGATATATGAAAGGGATTTAGGTATCCACTTTACGCTTGTCAACAATAATGATGAAATTATTTATAGCAATGCGGACAGTGATCCTTACACTAATGGTAAATTACAGTTGCTGATACTTGAAAATCAACAAGTGCTTGACAGTATTATTGGTGAATCTAATTACGATATAGGGCATGTGTTTGGTACATCAGGCGGTGGTTTGGCTATTATTAACAGTCTCTGTTCAGCAAACTCTAAAGCGAAAGGAACATCAGGGATTAGCCAACCCAATAGCGAGAATTTTTATATTGATTTTGTTGCACATGAAATTGGGCATCAACTTGGTGCAACCCATACTTTCAATGGTGAGTCAGGTTTATGCTCAGGGGATACGCGCACGGCACGTACAGCGGTTGAACCTGGCAGTGGTTCAACTATTATGGCTTATACAGGAATCTGTGGTAGCGATAATCTACAACCGCAGGCGGATGCTATGTTTCATATTAGCAGTATTGAGCAGATTAAAAAAAATCTTCCTTCTAATTGTGGAACACAAATTGCAAATGCAAATCAAGCCCCTACCGTCAATGCAGGTAAAGACTATACTATTCCCGCAGGAACTCCCTTTGTATTACAAGGCTCAGCGAGTGATCCTGAAAATGATCCTTTAACCTATTCATGGCAACAAATAGATGCAGGCAGTCGATCATCTGTTCAGCATGACTTGGGTAATAATGCTTTATTTAGAGCCTACTTACCCAATAACTCACCTTCTCGAACCTTTCCACGGCTCAGTGATATTCTCAACCACCAGCAAACAAAAGGAGAAACGCTACCTAATACCACCCGTGAACTCAATTTTAAATTAACAGTACAAGATGGAGAGAAAAACACCAGTAGCGATCAATTAACTTTGCATGTGGAGCATACCGGCGGTCGTTTCGCACTGGATTTACCCTATGCACAGTACACCATTGGCGACAATACAGAACTAACATGGAATGTTGCTAACACCAATCAAGCCCCCATTTCCTGCTCTGATATTGATATTTCTCTCTCTGTTGATAGCGGAAAAACATTTGATACTCTACTCGCTAGTGATGTGGTCAATAATGGCAAGACATCCCTTTATCTTCCAAATGATCTTACCCCAACTGATACTGCACGTTTCAAAATAGCCTGTAGCAATAATATCTTCTTTGCAATCTCTTATCACGATTTCACACTGAGCTATGCAACTTCTGATCATCAAAATGCCCCCCTATCTGAGCCAAACATAACCATTCAAGCAAATACCCAAACAAAGAAAGAACCTAATAACACTCAAAACAGTTATGCAAAAATGAAAGCAGGTGCTTTCCATCCGATTATTTTACTCTTGCTTTTTTTGATAACAATTTTTTCCTTTATCCAGCCAAAGTCGCACCCCGTATTTCCAATCGATACGCTCCATTTCTCGACAAATATACCCCAGCATCGCGTGACGCACGCTAATGGTGCGACTTGTCTTACTACCTAAATGATAATCAGCTTGTAAAGCCTGTTGAACTTCAAGTGGTAATTTGGGGTTTATTTCAAACTCCAAGCTTAAATAATGATGCCAGCGTTGGTCACGACCCAAAGTAATAGACACCGACCCAAAAAAGTAAAAGTAATAGACACCCAAAGAAATAAAGTAATAGACACCCGTAAAAATACTACAAGGCTTAAATTTTTCACTCATCAACCTGTAATGGGTGAAACTTAATCATGTTTATATTATTTGTGCATAAGCACAAATTTACAGGCAAGAGTAATCCCACCCATTGTTTAATAGCGTTTTATTTATGTAATTTATGAG
>WGBH01000268.1 GCA_015494435.1 Thiotrichaceae bacterium
AGCTTCAACATTAGTCTGAATTACTCCTTGTTTTTTTGAACATCATCAGGAGCTAAAGCAGGGATTGATGGGCTAGGTGGATTTTGGTCTTTTGTATCTGTATTAAGAATAATAGGTAAGCCATTTTTCCCCGAGCCTATAATAACGACTTTAGCATTATTTGATTTAGCTAGATTTTCGGTCGCCTCAATACCTTTAAGACGTAAGGTTTTTTCTGTTAATGCTTCATTAATAGTATTGTGATAGTCCCTTATACCTTTGGCTTCAATTTTTAGACGTTGTGCTTCTTTTTCTGCTGTTTTCACACGAAATTCATAGGATTTCATAAATTCTTCTTGTTTTAATTTATTTTCAATCGAACTTACCATGTCTTTTGGTAAATCAATGCTACGAATAATAATATCTTCAACAGCAACGTAGTTACGTCCAACCTCATCGAGTGCAGTCAAAATCGCATTCGTTAGCAATCCTGCTTCATTAGTGTAAATTTGTTCGGCAGTATACTGTCCGAGTTGTTTTCGCATGACAGATTCAATCTGTGGGATGACAACCCGCTGCAAATAATCAGGTCCAATTTTTTCATGTAAAATACCCAGTAAACTATATTCAGGTCGATAACGTATTGCGAGCGATAAATGAACTGTTAGTCCTTTATTAGAAATAACATCAAAGTCATGTAATGCAAGTTGATTTCTCACCTCATAAATATAGACCTTATCAAGTGGACTAAAGATATGTAGTCCTTCACCATAGACTTTATCGATTTCTGTACCACTAAAACGCCGAAATAAAACAGCGGCTTCACCAGGATTGACTGTTATAACAATGTTGTTCCAGAAAAAAGCAACAATCAGTGTTGTAATTAACAACATGATAATAACTAATGGAAGTTTACGTTGTAGCCATTGTCGAAAGAGAAAAGCCCCCTCACTAGATACATCATTTTGTTCCATAAGGATACTCATATAAAGTTAGCAATGATTAACCTAGAAATAATGGAAGAGACGAGATGCTTCATTATAATTTTAATCTCCTTATTGGTATAAAGTGGGTTGAAAGATACGACACAAAGACCTTCACATGTTAAATTCAGCAATTCCTGCTGGCGTGTAAGTGATTGATTTCAAAATACTTTGTTTTACTGATGACTATTGTGGTAACATATTGATAAATAAGTGATTATTTAAGGACAGTTTAAGCACTTAGAAAATATTACTTATTAAAACAACAGTTTATAGCGCAGTTGTTTTACAATTAAATCATTTAAAATCAATAACTTATATAATTATCAGGGATTGCTGCGTCAAATTTCGCCTGTATTATCGGTTAAGACAAAAACATTCGTCAAGGCTAAAATCAGTTGTTTTGCATAAGTTTACGTTAAGTTTTGTTAAATTATAAGAAGATGAGATTGAATTATTTTTAGTGGCACTTAATAATGCTCCTTTGAAGTAAGCTAAGGAGTAAAATAAATGTGTAATGAAAAAAATCCGACCGATACTCATAATGCTCATCCTATAGAGAGTAGTGGGGCGCATAATATTGTTAAAAATCATATTATTGCTAGTCTTACCTTAGGGTTAGTCCCTGTCCCACTGTTTGATCTTACTGCGTTAACAATGACACAAACCAATATGTTGAGTAGCCTTAGCGCACATTATAACCAACCTTTTAATGATATGGACGGTAAAGCATTAATTACTTCATTAGTTGGGGGCTCACTTCCTGTCATTGGCGTACTAGGTTTAAGTAGCTTTGCTAAGCTCGTTCCAGGGGTTGGGACACTTATTGGCAGTGCAAGTTTGAGCATTACCGCAGGCGCAGTAACTTATGCTGTTGGTCAAGTCTTTATTATGCACTTTGAGGAAGGGGGAACGCTGGAAGACTTTGATGCTAAGCGCGCAAAAGCCTATTTTGAACGAGAATTTAATGCAGGAAAGTCCTTTGTCAAGGAAATGCGTGATGAGCTAAAGATGGTAAGAGAAGAAAAAACTGAAAAACCGACGAATGTATAATATTTTTTGTAGCAACAACGTATACCGACCCTTTGTTTTATTGTTCTTTTTCCTAGTGGTTAGTCTTATTCATACCAGTAGTTTTGCTGATGACGTTTATAAGGTACAAGCAGGTGATTTTCTTGGAAAAATAGTATCAAAAAAATACCCCTCAAGTCAACGAGTCAATAGTAGAGAACAAATTATGATTGCTATTTTACGTGCAAACCCAGAAGCATTTGGGGGGGGGAATGTTCACTTTCTTAAAAAAGTTGATCAATTGCTTCTGCCACCAGCAAATATCATTGCTTTAATCCCAAAAGATGAGGCATTAAAAACCGTTAAAGAACACTATAAGTTTTTCAAACGAGGAAAAACAGGAAATTTTCCGCTTATCCCGTTGCAACGTCTAGCAACCGAAAAAGTAAAAGAAGTGTTCTCTGTTAAAAAAAATAAAGTCATTGAAGAAAATCAAAAAAATAAAAAAGTGCTTATTAAGGATGTATCTTCAGGCATTAAAACAAGTACCGATAAAAAAGAGTTAGAGAAGAAGAAAGAAGAGAGTCCTAAAAAATTAGAGAAAAAAGAAAAGACTAGCCCTGAAAAATTGGAAGGAAAGGAAGAAGAGAGTCCTAAAAAATTAGAGAAAAAGGAAAAGACTAGCCCTGAAAGATTGAACGGAAAGGAAGAAGAGAGTCCTAAAAAATTAGAGAAAAAGGAAGAGACTAGCCCTAAAAAATTGAAAGGAAAGGAAGCAGATAGTCCTCGTTCTCACTCTGAAAATAAAAAAGAAGATAAAAAGATGGATAAAACAATGAGTGGAGATAACTTAGCCTATAAAAATAGCTCCCCTCATGTAGAAGATTCAATTAAAAAGACGACAAAATCAAAAGAGCTAAAAATAAAGAGAACACAAAAAGAAAAGCAAATTGCCCTTTACAGTTGGGATAATTTTGTACCTAAAGATGTTTTGACAAGTTTTACGCAAGAAACAGGGATTAAGGTTAACCTTTCTACTTATAAAACAACTAAAATAATGTATGAAAAAATCAAGGCATTAAATGGAAGAGGCTATGATGTTCTTCTTACAACAGGACGGTTAGTGCAAAAAATGCGTGACAAAGGCTTATTGCAAGTCATTGATTATCGTAAATTGAATAATTTTAAGCATCTTAATCCTAAATTACTCAACAAACCTTACGATCCAAATAATGAATTTAGCGTCCCTTATATTTGGGGAACCACGGGGATTGGCATTGATACTAATAAATTAAAGAATAAAAGTATCACGCACTGGAAAGACTTATGGCACAAACAATGGAGAAATAAACTATTACTCCACAATAATATGCGGGATCTCTTTGCGGTTGCCCTAAAAACCAATGGTCTCTCTATCAATACTAAAAATCCTGATGAGATCAAACAAGCCTACAATACATTACGCAAACTTATTCCCAATATTAAACAATTAATCAGTAAGGATAGACTTTTTGATACCTTTATGAATAACAAAGGAAGTATTGCTATGTTTTGGAGTTCAAAGGCTTGGCAAGTCAAGCGGAAGTATCCTACTTTTGAATATATTTATCCTGAAGAGGGAGCAATTTTTTGGGTTGATAGTTTTATGATTCCGAGTAATGCCAGTGATATTGACAGTGCTCATACTTTTATTGACTATCTATTACGTCCAGATATTGCGGTTCGTTGTGCTAATGAACTCGGTGAGGCGACACCTAATTTAGATGCAATGAAAGATGTCATTAATCAAAATACGATTACTTTTCCAGATGAAAAAGTGTTTGAAAAAGGAGAGTTTGAAGGAAGTCTTAATGAAACAGAGGAACTTTATCAGCTATACTGGAAGAAATTTAAACAAGAAGTTAGCAAGAAGTTAGGATGGTTCGTAGAGTGAAAACTAATGCCAATAAATTAAAAAGCCCCTCAACTAAAGACTGAAGGGCTTTTAGAAAGCTAAAAACTTTGAGATGTTTTTGCGTGATTCATAACAAGATAACAAACTCACATGTAACTTCTCATAAAATGTCTTCTAAAGTATCTCATTACTGGCAGCAATACACTGCATTGCAATGTGCTTTGGGAGCATCCTTTCTTAATTGTTATGAAAGCGATTACATAGTGGTGGTGAAGAGGATTTCATCGTGCTGGTTGTTCATCGGTTGAAAATCTGAATAGTCGCTTATGTCAATACTTCTTCTTACACCGCTAAATTAGAGTAGGTTATCTAGATCTACTTCGATTTTATTTCAATCACTGAGTTTATGAGCGGAGTCAACATTCAGAAAGAATAAGGCATTCTCCTGCTGAATTAATAACAGAAGAAAACCTGCACTGGCTTGAGATGCTTAGTTTTACACTCTTTAAA